>JAAETO010000033.1 GCA_024228275.1 Arcobacter sp. | reverse complement strand
AATCACTCTTAATGTTTACACTTATATCGGCATAGTCTTCTTGAAATACAAACTTAATAGAATCTTCTAATAGTTTAGGAGAATCATCCCTATAATCAACATTAGAACAATCTACAAAGATATCAAAAGCCCTTCTAGCACTTGGAACTTGTCTTACCCAAAGTGAACAAGAACCATAACTGTACATAAGCTTATCATTTTCTTGAGGTATTAATCCAGAATAATTTATAGTTGTAGAGCCTCCACCTGTTGTATTATTTGTTTGAGACTTGTTTTCAATAGTAAAAACTTCATTAGACCAATCCATACATTTTTTTAACCTAGCAGAAGACAAACAAGTAAAATCTAAATTTGGACTACAGCCATTGTCATTTGCAGGAAAATCAGAGTCTAAACAACCATTAATATCACTTCTTAAACTAATATCTTTACGTTTTCCAGTACCACTTGCATACCCAATTGTACTTATGATATTTTCTCTAATAATAGTTCTTATTTGATTTTGAGTATCTGTAACAGCTTTTAGATATTGAGTATGCGAAAACTGTTTTATCATATATGCAGCAGCTGCTGATAATAATATAAGTACTAAAATAACTTCAAGCAGTGTTATAGCTTTTTTATTCACGTAAATCCTTCTCAAAATTCATAATTCTATTAAAATCTTTATCGTTAATTAAATCAAGTGCTCTATACTCTCTAGCTATATCTTTTTTAGATATATAATCAACTTTATTATCTAGAACTATTTGTTTCATATTTGTAATATCATAATTACTTACATCTTTAAAGTAAGCCATTTCATAAACAGGAAGTAGACCTTTTACTCCCAAGCCATTACAATTATCACATTTTTTGTCAAGCTTAACACCTTTACAAACTTGACATTTTTTTCCAACTAACTCTTGAGTAACTATAAGCTTTAAACTCTCTTTTAAAACCTTTTGATCACTCTTTTTTAAAATTCTAAGAATAGTCTCTTGTACACTACCTGTATGTATTGTAGAATAAGCTAGATGTCCTTTAAGACCAAGTTCAATAAACTCTTGTACCTCTTCATCATTTCTAACTTCTTGAATAAGAACAACATCAGGATCTTGTCTTAAAAGTGCTGCAACTGCTATATCTCTTGTCATTCTATATTTTTCTTCAGCATCTTCAGTTGCTGTTAAATCCACTTGTGAAAAAGGAGCAACAACCTCAACAGGAGACTCAATACTCTTTATTCTTTTACCATCTTCATATAAAGCGGATAATATACAATATAACAAAGTAGATTTACCACTATTTGTTTTACCAGTAATAAAAACTATTCCATGAGAATTTGAAGCTGCTTTATTTAAAAGATCTATAGCTTGTTGACTATAATTTAGTCCGGTTAATCCTAAAGAAGTAATCTCTTCATAATTCATAAGTTTTCTTATACTTACTGCTCTTCCTTGAAACTGCCCTTTGTTATCAAACATCGAGTGAAACCTAAATGTTCTGTCAGTTAATTTACCACTTTTGGACAAGAGTCTCTCTTTTAAAAGACCAGATACCTCAGGAGGATTAGATAAACTATCTTTCCCAATTTTAATAAGTGCTTGATTATAGATCTTATCTACATACTGTTTATTTATAGGTGCATTTGTAATATTTATAATATCCTGACCAAATCTAGCTGTAAAATAATAACTATACTCATCTAAAAGCTGAAAGTGTAAATCTGAGATATCATTACTCTCCATATATTTTAAGATATCACTAATATTACTCTCAGTTCCTCCCCCAAGTTCAATAGTTTTAGTATTATAATAATAAGCATAAATTGAATTACTAACAAAAAAGTAATCATCGTAAACTATATTAGTTGCAACAGTAGGAAGAACAAAACCTACAAAAACTTTATCATCACTTCTTCTTTTTACACAAATACTGTTATTATCTTTGATACTGTCCATATTTGTTTTATCTTTTGCATAAAAGAAGTATTGTAAATCATAACCGTCTGCTATTAGTTCTTCTCTATTAGAATAATATTTCTTATCAGGGAACATCTCTAAAACAAACTCTTTATGAAGTTTTTCATAAGATAAACAGATATTAAATATAAAATCAAAATCAATAATATCTTCTATATTTTTATTAGTCTCTAATTCACTTATATTGTATTTTCTAGCTAAGTCATAAAATCTTTTTTGGTAATAAAGCATCTTACTATTAGTAACTTTTGAGTCTTTATCTTTTTTATGATCTTTATTTAAAGATTTTATTAGTTTTTTGTTTATAATCTTAAAATTTACTTTTAAATATCGTTTTATATCTTTTCTCATGATTCTGACTCTTTTACAGGCTTATAAAGTTCCCACTTCACGCCATTTTTAGTCTGTTCTATACTTTTTAGGAAAAAAACTTGCTCCATCACAAGTTTTGTAACTAAGAAAAGTAAATCAACATCTCCATAACTTACTTTAATCTCTAAATTTAATACATTGGCATATTTAGGATTTTGTTTTTTAAATATATAATAAGCACCTATTACTTCCCTATTTTTAAGCAAATCACAAACTTTTGTCATAAAAGCAAGTGGTTTTTTATTATCTAATTTATTACTATTAATCTCTTTTAATCTATTAGCACCACTATTGATTAGTACATCAAGTTTTTTTAATCTATCTTGACTTTTTTCTATTCTTTGCTTAGCTTCTAGATTTTTAGTACTAGCCTCTTCATATAAGGTGTAAGATTCATTAAAATAGTATGCAACAATTAATAAAGATACAAAAAGAGCAAGATAAATAGGCCTTCTTTGCCTTTTATTTAAAGTCTTATGAATCCAGTTATTATTTTTAGATTTTATCTTTTTTAAAAAACTATTCATTTTCACTCTTTGGTACATATATCTCTTTTTTAGATAGATCTTTTATTACTTTTAAGTTTTGATTATATATATCTTCTTTAAAATTTACATCTTTTGTATATTTACTTAATTCTTGTTTTAATTTTCTATTATCTCTTTTTTCTTTCTTTATACTATCTTCAAAAAAACTATGCATATATTCATCACACAAATAAAAACTTAAAAGTACAAGCAATACTAAAAGTATGTTTTTTTGACTCTTTTGCTTCTTAGGTTCTAGTATTCTAATAGAGTTTAAAACCGTTGATATTCTAGAAGCTTTGATTTTATACTCTTTATTTTCTATGTTATTATTAGAAGTAAAATTAAGTGATGAATCAAAAAGTTCTAAGCTAGCATTTTCTTTAAGTGAATTAATATAATCATAAACTTCATGCTCTTTAATATTATCACCTAAAATCACATGGACCTCATTAGTGTTTAACATTTGAGCAGATATTGATAAATTATCTTGAATTACTACTTGCTTATCTAATAACTCATCTTCACTAACTACTAAACAAGAAGTAAGTGCTTTATCAAAAATATCAACAGTATTAAAAATATAAAACTCACTTATCTTCTGTTTTGCTACTTCATCCTCAAATCTATGTACAATTAAAAAAAGTTTACTATCTTTATACTTCTTTTTACAAAAATGAGCAATATCATAAATAGAAAAAAAAGCTTTTTTATTTTCAGTTAGTATAATATGTTCTTCTAATTCATAAGAATCATAAATAGAATATTTTTCTTCTTCATCTTTAAATTCTTGTTTAGAAATTACTTTAGAGTTTTCTAATAAATAAGACATCTTTTACACCTACATTAATGACATTGCAAGAGTTTGCAATGCGAACATTGCCATAAATAAACCTGCAACAAAATATAAAATTATCAAAAAACCAAAAGTTGAACTTATTCCACCAAAAAGACTCTGTATGGTTGTATGTTTGTTTAGATTTGTCTCTGTTACATAAGTTACTAAAACTTGTGTATTATCCCAAAAGGTTTTACTTATCTCAGCTGATTTTAGTACTAAAACTACATCTTTTGGAAAATGATACCTATCAAAAACAGTATATATAAATCTTCCAGCCATTGCCTCTTTTTCTAGAAGATCAAAAAGTTTAACCCAACCAATTCTTGGAGAATTCTCTTTTAAAAGTCTAAAAACTCTTACTTGATCTAAACCAACTTTTTGAAGATTATAAATAAGCATAAGAATATAAGGTACATCATCATAAGCTTTTAAAGGTAAAGCCTTATAAATTACTTCTGGCTTATATCTTAAATAATATAAATAAGCAGATATAAGGCTAATAACAAAAGTTATATAAACTACAAAGACTAGCTGTACACTCTGTCTACTTTCTAAATACCACATCAAATCAGTATCATTTGACATGTCTATACCTTTTGCTATTTTTACTTGAGATACTAAACTATAAATCATATCATAAAAAGTTGGTTGAGCAAAGTAAGCTATAGTTAAACCAATAATAACAGCAATAGCAGGAAAAGCAAAAAGTTTTAAAACTGTTTTTTCAAAGTTTCCACTTAAGTCTCTAATTGCTACAATTGATTTAACTGCTTCTAAGGCATTTGTAGATCTATCTATTACAATAACTTCTGTATCGTAAATAATTCCTTCTTTTTCTAAGGCCTTTCCTATACTTACATCTTGTTTTGTTACAGCATAAAGTACTTTTTCTAAGACTCTTTTATTTCTTCCACTTTCAACTTGAATTAGAACTTCTATAGCTGATGGAAGTGAGTTACCAACTTTTATTAAAGATTCAAAAGATCTTAATATTGCGGTGGAGGTCTTTTTAGGAAGCTTTTTTTGATTAAAATCCATAAATTACTCTAAGCTCTTTATTTTTACTCTGCTTCTATTTATACTTACTACTTTTACCCCGTCTACATTCATATTCTCTTTTAATCTCATAGGTAAATCAGCACTCTCTTTTTTCTTTCTCTTAGCAACTCTTTTTAAACCTAAGCCTCTTATATTCATAATATCTTGTTCTACTAAGATTATAACTTTTGAGATTGTTCTAATATTAAAATTCTCTATATCAATTAAAAGAGCCTTATGATTTTTTAGATTATCTAAAGTTTTACTATTTTTTTCAAGACTAGAGATTGCTTGAGTTAGCGCTTTACTTGAGACATAAGCTATTTTTTTACTTCCAATTGAAGAGTATCTTTGTACTGGTATATTTGCACTTGATTTTTTCTTATACTCATTTATAAGATTATCTACACTCTTTATTAGATTTTTAGCTGTAAAAATATGATGTTTTTTTGCTGCTTCATTAAACTCTTTATAATTTCTTTCTCTTTTTGATACATTTTTCTCTTCTAATTTATCTTTAGACTTCTCTATATTTTTTGCATTTTTCTTTGCAGAGATAACTGTGTCTAATTGTTTAAAAAGATCTGTATAATCTGCCTCTTTTTT
>JAAETO010000032.1 GCA_024228275.1 Arcobacter sp. | reverse complement strand
TAGAATAAAATAAAACAAAAGGTAAAAAAATTTTGGAAAATAGAATAAAAAAAATTGTATCTGTTTTAGATGAAAAAAAAGCCGAAAATATTGAGACTATAGATTTAACTGGGAAACAATATTTAGTAGATAATGTTGTAGTCGCTACAACTTTTAATAGTAAGCATGCTTACTCTTTAACAAACTATCTTAAAGAAGCACTTAAGCCAGATGGTGAAGAATTCCTTAGAATTGATGAAGCTGATGATTGGACTATCATTGACTTAGGTGATATTTTAATTCACTTAATGAGTGAATCATATAGAGAAAAGTATCAAATAGAAGAATTTTTGGATGAGATAAAAAAGGGTAGTTTGTAACTACTTCTTTCCACTCGCCATTACTTTATGATAATTGCTAGTAGCTTTTTTAGCTCCACCCATATTTCCTGTTGAAATCATATATATCATCACCGCTACAAAAATAATTCCTACCCATTTAAGCATTTTACATCACCTCTTTTCCTGACTTAGGACATAAAATCGCTATAGCACCAGCAATTAAGGGATTCTACTTTTAAAAAAGGCACTACATTTGATTGTTTTTAAGCTAAATTATAGTTTAATAGCTCTTTGTATTACAGGTACTTCCATAAGTTTATATATCTTTTTAGCATCATCTGACATCAATGACGGCATAGAATATTTATTATTTGTTTTAGTATCATAGTATATTGAAGTTTGAATAGATAGAAGAATTTGTCTTATTTTTTCAGGTGACATTTTTACATATTGAAGTCTTACTCTATGTTCTAAATATCTAACTAGTGTATAAGCCATAAAACTAATTGCTAAATGTGCTTTTACTCTTGAAGGTTTCCAGTGATAAATTGGTCTTATTTTTAAATCATGTTTTGTTATTCTAAAAGATTCTTCTACTTGCCATAGGTTAGAGTATTGATGAATTAATTCTTCATTTGATAAAATAGTATTATTTGTAACTATACCTTTTAATCCATCCCAAGCTTCATCTTCTTTAATTTTGGCTTCATTTAAAACTATTGATAAATCACAAGATGTTTTAGTATCATCACTTGATTCTAATTGTAAATATTTTTTATATCCAGCATTGGATAATTGAGATTTAACTGATTTACTACTTTTTAGTCTTGCTTGTAGTTTTTTAATAGCTTTTTCTCTTTCATACTTATCTTTTTTAGCTCTTTTTAATGAATGGGTTACTACTAATTTTTTACCATCATAATCAATAGTTTTTACTTTAGTATTATCATTCATAGCAGTATATGAAGATATCTCCAGTATTTGTTCTTTAACTTTTTTAGGCATATTTTTTATTCTAGCACCTACAATATAAGTCATATTTTTATTCTTATCAAACTCTTCTAAATTTATTTTATTAAACATTCCACTATCTGCTACATAAACTATATTATCTACTTTAAATTGCTCTTCTACATCTTTAAGTGCTGGTACTATTGTATGACCATCAAATGTATCACCACTAAAGGCTTTATATCCTATTGGTAAACCTTGTTTAGTTACAAGCAATGCTAATACTACTTGTGGCTGATTAAATTTACCATCTTTGCTGTAACCATTCTTTTTAAGTGCTGGCTCATCTTCACTATCTATATCTTCGGTAAAACTTTCAAAGTATAGTGTAGTTGCATCAAAGTATATTACATCTATTTTATCATCTAGTAATGATTTAGTTTGATTTAATACAAGTGTATTTAGTTTGAGTATTTGATTATCAGTGATCTTATCCATCATTCTATATACAGTTTTTAACTCTAAATGTACTCCAAATGAAGATGCCAATTTATCTACACTAGCTTTTTTACTATCAGGGTTTGCTATACGAGCTAATACTATCTCTTTTAATGCTTTACAGCTTGCACCATTTCTTGAGTAATTATCAATTATAGTTTTAAAATTTAGTTCATCATATAGTTTTCCATATACATCATGAATACCTTTAGTTATTCTATCTTCTTCTATTAAATCTAATAAATTTACATCATAATCATCTCTAATAATCTCAGGTTCTTTATTTGTCTCTTTTTTAGTTTGTTGTTTTAATTCTAATTTCTCTAACTCTTGTGGGGTATATAGTGGAAGTTGTCCATCTGATTCCAACTCTATTTTAAATTTATTTGCTAATATTTTTAACTCTACTAACTCTTCATCATTAGCAGCAACACCTACATGTTTTACTATCCTTTGTTTTACTTTTCCATCAATTCTTTTAGATTCAACAATTTGAACAGATTTTCTTGGACTTTTAGGTGTGGTTTTGGTTCTTATAAACATAATGAAATTATACAATAATCAAACTTAATTAAGAATAAAGGTAGGCACTACACTTTAGGCTAAAGTTGTAAATGGCTTAGTTATTGGATTTATGAATATTTGGTGTAGTGCTAATGTCCTAAGTCAGGATATAATGGAAATGGTGGGGCAAATTCATAGATTTTTAATGAAAAACTGTTAAAATTGATGTAAGATTTTTTG
>JAAETO010000031.1 GCA_024228275.1 Arcobacter sp. | reverse complement strand
CATATACAGAAGAGCTAGATGCATAAGATAGGTTTTTAACATTATTATGTCTACAAGCTTCTAGTATATTCATAAATCCTTTTACATTTGAATCTATATATGCATGAGGATTCTCTATTGAGTATCTTACTCCTGCTTGTGCGGCTAAGTTAGACACCGCATCAAATTTTTCTTCTTCAAAAAGTTCATATATTTTTTCTGTGTCTGCTAAATCCATTTTTACAAATTTATGTTTTGGAAATTTAGTTGATAGGGAATAGCTTATAGGGGATAGAGTATTAATACTATTCTTTTCTATTCCAAGCTCGTTTAATCTTGCGTATTTTAAATTTACGTCGTAGTAGTCATTTATATTATCTAAGCCTACTACTTCGACATCTGATTCAAGAAGTTTTTTTGCTAGATGAAAGCCTATAAATCCTGCTGTTCCTGTTACTAAAATCTTCAATTTATTTTAACTTTTAACTTATTTTTTAATATAACCTTACCAAGCTCAACACCAGGTTGGTCATATGTGTTTATCTGTACAAACTTTCCTACTATTGAAGTAAGAAGTTGAAATGAGTACATCAGTTTTCCTATATTAAACTCATCTACTTTATCTATAGTTATTACATCTGTTGGTATATCTTTTAACTCTTCTATTGCTTTGATTGTTGAATCTGCTTGATGATTGATTATATTTTTAAACTTTATATTGTTTATATAATCTAACTCTTCTAAATAGTCTAATGAAATATCTGGGATAGTAATCTCTTCTTCAAAGTCTTCTATTTTTATAAAAGTAACTGTTTTATCTCTTACACCTTCAATGATTAGTTGTAAGAAAGAGTGTTGATCAACTGGTCCTAATAAACCAATAGGAGTTAAAGCTTGTCTTGTTCCATTTATATTTATTTTACCTAGTGATTCACCCCATAGTTGAATATACCATTTATTAAAACCTTCTAAAAGTGAAGAGTAAGAAAAAACTACATTTATATTAAATCTATTTTTATTTTCTACTAGGAATCTTGCTTTAGTCATAAGTTCTTCATAGTATTCTTTATTACAAAAAAAACTATTATATACTTCTTTACAACCATCAAGAAGTTTATCTATATTTACTCCTAAAATAGCAAGAGGTACTAATCCAACAGAAGAGAACACTGAAAATCTTCCACCGACATCTTTTGAGATTTCAAATGTTTTTATTTGATGTTTATTTGCATACTCATTTAGTTTTGAATCATTCTCTGTAATACAAACACAGTTTGATTTATCAATTGTTGTTTGTGAGTGTAAGTATTTAAAAATAGATAGTGTTTCTATAGTTGTACCTGATTTAGAGATTACTATAAAAAGTGCATTATTTAGATCTATTTTATTTACTCTTTTTTTAATATCTAAAGGATCAGTTGATTCTAAAAAATGTAACTTTTTATCATTTTGTTTATTTCTTAGGAAATTATGTATTGCATATGTTCCTAAAGAACTTCCGCCAATTCCTATTATGACTATATGTTTTTGAGTAACTGTTTTTGCGAACTCTTTTATCTCTTTAGTATCTTGAAAAGGAAGTCTATAATAACCTATAGTTTTTTGTTCTTCTACTATTTTTTCAAATATTTCATCATTTGATTTTATTTGGTAGAAGTTTCTATTGTATTTCATTTTACTACATATCCTCCGTTTTTAGGGCTACCTTCAAATATTATTTTATCTTCATCTTTTAGTTTTTTTAGCCATCTTTCTATATTTTTAACTGAGGTACTCATCTGCTTTGCAAAAAATGTAGAACGATTATGTGGTTTATCTAAAATAAGTTTATGCAATAAATTTACTCCCTCATTTACTCCCTCATTTACTCCCTCATTTACTCCCTCATTCTCAATTGCTTTCATATTAGAATAAAAGATATTTTTCATATAATTTTCTTGGATCATAAAGCTATCTTTTTTATATGCTTTTAAAATTCTATTAAGACCAGAACCTAGATGTTCTACTAGTTCTAGGTCTTTATATATTCTCATAAGCTCTCTACTTATAGGTTTAGAATAGCCAGAAAAAAACTCTTCGGTATTTTTAATAGTAGATAATCCTCCTGTTGAAGTTATCTCTATTCTATCGCTAAATATTTCAAAAACTGGTGGGTTTTGAGTAGTATAGTCATTATGTACTATGGCATTTATGACAGCTTCTCTTAGTGCTAATCTATCCCATAAAGGTTGTTCTTTTCTAGTAGTTGAAGTTATGAGTGCTGCTGTTTTATTCTCTATTTCTAGTTTTTCTAGTACTTTTTTTGTAGCTTTGATAAGTGAACAATAACCATATTCATTGTTTTCTATAAGGTTTACTTTATCTTTTCCTGAATACTTAGCTACTTTTATTGAAGTACCATTTTCATCAGCCATTAGGTATGCGACATAGTTATAGTATCCATCTTCTGTAAGAAGTTCTAAAGTTGAAGCAAACTTTTCATTTAATTTTAAACCCTTCTCTTCATAATAAATTTTTAATTGTTCAAAAGAGAGATCTTGTCTATGTGATTTTATTTTACTAAGAGAGTTTCTTACTCGTTTGGCAAAAAGATCCTCTATCATAATTGAACTCATAGGTTCACTGCTACTTCCTATTCTTATAAAGCATCCTTTTTCAGACATTCCATTTTTCTTTATATAATAAGGAGTTTCTCTTCCACTAGCAACTATAACTTTAACTACATTTTTATTATCAATATTTTCAAGTATTACTTCAAAAAGACCTAAGCATGACGGAGAAATATTATGTTTTAGTTTATCTTTAATTTTGAGTTGTAGTTCATCTATATTTTCACAGCCAAGTACCACTCCATCATCATTAACTCCAATATAAACTATACCACCTTCATGATAATTTAAAAAAGCCACTACTTCTTTTTCAAAATTATTTGAAAGAGTTTTTTTATACTCTATT
>JAAETO010000030.1 GCA_024228275.1 Arcobacter sp. | reverse complement strand
GTATTAAAAGCTATATTTATATCTTTGTATTTCGAATAATAATATTCATAATTAAAATTTGTTCTATTACTACTTGTAATATCATAAAAAATTTTTATTCCATTGTCCATTGTATATTTGTCAATGTCAGTTCTTAGATCTTTTATTTTTGTATTTTTATATAAATTAATATAATATTCAAAATTTTTAAGTAAATTTAGTCTTGAGCTAAATTGTATTTTTTTGAAATCTTTTTCTTTATTCTCTTTTTTTATATATATAACTCGTTGGTATTTTATATATGATTTAAAGTTATTATAAATATATTGTGGTGAAATTGAAAGTGAGTAAAAGCCATTATTGTCTTTTTTATATATTTTGTCTGTACTAAATACAAGTTTATATAATTTTTCGTTCTTTTGATATAGTAAAGAAGGTTTATAAGATATGATAGTTGTATTCTCATCTTTTTCTTTTGAATAATTAATATTATAAGCGAATAAATAATTACTTATTTTTAATGAATTGTTTTTTAAATAATATATGAAATCTATATTTGCCATTTGAAAATAGGAAGTGTCTTTTTTTGCTTTTTCAGATTCTACAAGTATATTATTTAGTCCTGGAAGATTAAAAGTTGATGATTTAATACCATTATTTACATTGCTACTTCTATTTATTCCTATAGAAAGATTTGCGTAAATAGATACTTTGTCTTTCTTTTTACTTAATATATCTAAATATTTTTTTATACTAGTTCTTGTTTGTTCTTTAATATCTGAATTTAAAAGTTTAATAAATTCAATTCTTGCTTCTTTTTTTTGTTTTAAAATATATAAAACTCTAGCTAAATCATATCTTGCTTGATTAAAAGATGGTTTTAAAAGTAGAACTCTTTGAAGTGCAACTATTGCTTGATCATATTTTTTTATATTAAACGCACTTTTTGCTAGAAAATAATTTATGTTAATGTTATAGTTATTATTTAAAAAAAGTTTATAAAAAAGTTTATAAGCTTTTTTATATTGTTTTGAATTGTACATTACAGAAGCAGTGATATATTTATTAGAATTTTCTACATTTTGTTTAAAAAGATCTTGTGTTTCTTTATCATTAATTCTGATTCCTAATAAATTAACAATTTTATAATTTGGTTTTATTCTAAATTTTTTTATATAACTATCTGTATATTTATTTTTAAGGTGAAATAATTTTTGTATTTTTTTACTTTTTTTAATAGTAGGTATATTTATTATTAAAATACTATAGTTTTTTTTTAATGGCGTTCTAATTATGACATTGCAAAAACTTGGACAATTAAACTTTATGTCTTTATAGTAGAGCTTTGCTTGGTCTAAATATTTTGTAGATGCCATATGCAAAGTATAAGTTTTAGCATATGAAAAGGACAAAATAAATAAAAGAATTAAACATATTTTTTTGAGCATAATATCTCTTTTTTAATATCTTATTTATTAATTATTTATTTATAATATTTTATTATAAATTATATAAATGAATAATTAACTTTTTGTACTATGTTCATATATTCCATTAAAATCACTACTTGGTGGCAAAGATATAAAATGTTTACACCTGTTTATATATATGCTATTTATTTTTCTATTAGTTATATTAGGATTATTATAAAGTTTTTTAAATAGTTTTAAGGCGTTGTGGAAGTATTGTTCTTTATATAATTTTATTGCTTTATGATATGTTTGTAATTCTTCTTTTAATTCTTTTGAAGCTAGGCCTAAATTATGTACTTGCCATATTTCTACTGGCTTTTCTTTTCCTTTTACTTTTACTAAATCTAAAAATCTAAGAGTGTATTCTTCATTTAACTTATCTTTTGTAAAATTAGATATATTTATTCTTGAATCATAATATTTACATAAAGATTCTAATCTTGATCCTAAGTTAATAGAATCTCCTATTACAGTATAATCACTTCTTCTAATACTTCCCATCTCACCAATAGTAGCAATACCAGTATTTATACCAATTCCAATATCTATTAATGGTTTATTTTCTTTTTCAAACTTTTTGTTTAAATTTTTTAATTCTTCAATTTGCTTTAATGCTGTTTGAACAGCTTTATCAGCATGATTTTTTACATTTGAAGGGGCATTCCAATATGCCATAATAGCATCTCCTATATATTTATCAATTGTTCCTTCATATTTTGTAATAATATTACTCATAGGCTCCATATATTGATTAAGATATAATATTAAAACTTTCGCATCATTCATTGATTCAGATATCTTTGTAAATCCTCTAATATCACTAAAAAATACTGTGATTTCTTTTTCCATTGCTTGGAATTTATTACTATCTATATTGTTTAATAGTTTGTTCATTACTTCTTTTGATACTTTAGAAGCAAATTTCTTTTTTATTGCTTGTTCAAGTTTTACTTTATATAAATAATCTAAGAGTGTTGATAAAATAAATGCTATGAGAATTGTAATTAAAGGGAAAAATATATTTAAAATATAAGAAAAATAGAAAAGAATATGATATAAAAAAAATAGTGTAGAAAAAAGTGAGAATAATAATATAAAAGGGTTTAGCCAAAATGGTGTATACGTGACACTTAATACAATTAAAAAACTTAAAATAAATATTAATACCATATTAATAATATCACTATTCGGGTTTTTATATAAAAAATCTCCTTGTATAATATTATCTATTACATTAGCGTGTATTTCAACACCTGGAAACACAAAATCAAAAGGAGTGGCTCTTAAGTCTAAAAGTCCTGCTGCTGATGTTCCAATTAATACTATTTTATTTTCTAAAGATTTTTTTTCAAATTTATTATAATAAATATCAGAAGCACTAATGTATTTAAAATTTTTTTCTTTCCCTCTATAGTTTACAAGAATTCTTCCATGTCTATCAGTTGGTATATCTATTTTATTTAAGGAGATTCTTTCTACACCATTTTCATTATAATTTACAAAAACTTTTTTACTGCTAGTTAGAATCCTTACTATTTCTAAGGCCAATGAGGGGTATATCATATCATCATAAGATATTAATAAAGGAACACTTCTTGTTACCCCAGATTGATCTGGTGTATTATTGAAAAATCCACTAGAGTAAGAGTTGTCTTGTAAAACCTGCGTATTAATTATTGTTCCATATGCGTTTATTAGATATTTTTCTGCAAGTTTTTTATTTTTTTCAATGAATATAGCAGGTATATTCGGAGCCTTATTGTTAATATATTTTTTATTTTTTTCTAGTTCAAATAAATATCCTAGAATTGTTGGAGTATTTTGTATAGTTTTTGATAGTTCTAAATCGTAGTTGGGTATATTTTCTTTTTTTACATTATATTTTTTAAAAACCTTGTGAGGCGAACTATTATCTTCTTCTGCAAAAACAATATCCATTCCTATTATAGCTACTTTAGCTTGTGTCAAATTATTTAATATTTGTGATATTTTATTTCTAGACCAAGGCCATTGACCAAGATCTTTAAGTGATTTTTCATCTATATCTATTATTACTACTTTTCCAGTATTTGCTATTTCTCCTCTAATTGTAAAAAAATAGTCTCTTAATTTATTATCAAAAGAATCAGGTAATTTGTTTAAATTTAGATATGTAAATGAAAGTAATAATCCAAGAGTAAAAGCTATACTTGAATATATTAATAGTTTTTTTACTTTCATAATAAATACAACAATTTTTTAGAATGTCTTTTATTTACTATTATTAAATACTTCATAAGTAATCCATTTTATAAAAAACTATATGAGTTAAATATTATTTTATTCTTATTATAGCTAAAAATAGTGGAAAATAAATATTATTTATTTACTTAGGAGTTGTTATTAGATTGATTGTTTTGCTTTTTATAGTTCTTTGTCTTAATCACTTAACTTTTTAATGACTATACTCAAATTATAAATTGGGTATTAAAAAAAGATTAACTAAAATGTTTAAATTCTCCGCAGGTATATCAATTGCACTAATAACTACAGTTGCAGGACTTATTGTAGCAATACCACATTATATTAGATATAACTATTTAATAGTTTTTATTGCTAATTTAGAGCATACAATAGAAGAGAAAGTTATTTCAAAACTATGAGAAAAAAACCTGAAAGTATAAGTCCTGATTTAACTTCATTAATAGATGTCGTGTTTATTTTACTTATTTTTTTTATTGTATCATCAGTGTTTAAAAAAGAGGAGTTGGCTTTAATTTTAGATTTGCCATCTTCTAAGGCTGAAGAATTAGAAATAGAGAAAAAAGAAGTTTTTATTGAAATTTCAGAAAATAAGTTTGCTATTTTTGGTAAAGAAGTCAACATTGTAGAGCTTGATAAAAGATTATCTAATATAACGAAGAAGAATAATAATATAATTGTAAGAATTGATAAAAATGTAAGATATGAAAGAGTTGTAAAAGTTTTAGATAATTTACAAAAATATGATCTAAATAATTTATCTTTAGTGACTAAAAAAGTTGATTAATATTTAATCATATGGTACTTTAAAATAAATATTATTTATTTAAGATTTTATCTTCTATATTATCGTTTGTTTCAAAGTCGTCATATGGGTCCATATGAATATTTATAATCCAATTTCTACTTTTATCAATATTTCTAATTTTATTTTCAACTCTATTTGTAACTTCATGTGCGCTAACAAGTGTTATAACACAATTAAAAACTAAATGCACTTCAACAAAAGTTTTATTCCCTGACTCTCTAGTTTTTAATAAATGAAATGTATTTACAACTTCTTCAGAATTAATTGCTTTAACTATATCATTAACAATTTCTTCATCAAGTGCTTTGTCAAGTAAAATTAAAATACCATCATGAATTAATTCGTAAGATGAATAGATTATAAATAAAGAAATACCTGCTCCCACAATTACATCAATTAACTCATATCCAGTTAAATTAACTAAAATAAGAGATATTAAAACAGAAATATTAGTATAAACATCAGTTTTATAATGTAAAGCGTCAGCTTTTATAACCATACTTTTTGTGATTTTAGCAATTTTATTTAAATATAAAACAAGCCAAATAGTAATAATTAAAGAAATAATCATAACTATTAATGAAACCTCTATATATGTAGATACTTCGCCATTTATAGCTTTTTGAATTGCCTGATATAATAAAAATAGTCCAGATATTGTAATTATGCTACCTTCTAGAACTGAAGCTATTGCTTCTATTTTCCCTCGTCCATAATTAAAGTTTTTATCAGCTGGTTTTTCAGAATTGCTAATTGCAAAATAGTTAAAAATAGATACAAACATATCTAAAACTGAATCAATTGCAGAAGCCAAAACTGCAACTGATCCACTTGCAATACCTACTGCAAGTTTAATAAGTGTAAGTAGTGCCGCAACACTACTTGAAATTAAGGTGGCTTTTTTTTGTAATGTCATATTACATTAATTAGTAATTTTCATTTGCAAATTTTTTGATTCTTCTAATTCCTTCTTCAATAGATTCTAAATCAGTAGCAAAAGAGAATCTAAAATATCCTTCTGTTCCAAAAGCAAGACCAGGAACAACAGCTACTCCTTCTTTTTCAAGAAGTTCAGAAGAAAATTTCATAGAGTCATTTGTGATACCTTTAATATTTACAAAAAGGTAAAATGCTCCATGAGGTTCAACGCAAGAAATACCATCAATTGCATTAAATTGCTCAATAGCTACATTTCTTCTTTTTTCAAATTCAACTCTCATGATTTCCATATCTTTATCCGCTTTACCTTCAAGTGCAGCAATTGCAGCATATTGAGTAATTGAGTTAACATTTGAAGTAACTTGACCTTGAAATTTAATCATAGCTTTTATTAAATCATTATGTGGAGTTGCAATATATCCATATCTCCAACCAGTCATTGCAACTGATTTACTAATTCCATTAATTGTAACTGTTCTGTTAAACATATCTTCACTAACTTCAGCTACAGCAGTAAATTTTAAGTCATCATACATTATTTTTTCATACATTTCGTCTGAGAATACTAAAATATCTGTACCTTCAAGAACTTTTCCAATTTCAATTAGTTCTTCTTTAGAATAAACAGATCCTGTTGGATTTGAAGGTGTGTTTAAAAGTAGAACTCTAGTTTTTTCACTAATAGCTTCTTCTAATTGTTTTGCTGTAATTTTAAAGTTTGTTGAATCATCAGTTTCAATAAATACTGGAACACCATCTGAAAATTTTACTTGTTCAGGATATGTAACCCAATATGGAGCTGGAATTATTACTTCATCACCTGCTTCTAGTAAACATTGAAAAAGATTAAATAGTGAATGTTTAGCACCATTACTAGTTATAATATGACTTAATTCATAGTTTAATCCATGATCTCTTTTTAACTTATCAATAATTGCTTGTTTTGTTTCAGTTATACCTTCAACTGCGGTATATTTTGTATGACCAGCTTTAATAGCTTCAATAGCTGCTTCTTTTATAATATCTGGTGTATCAAAATCTGGTTCACCTGCACTAAAACTTAAAATGTCTCTACCTTGAGCTTTTAATTCTCTTCCTAAGGCTGTAATTGCCATTGTAACTGAGGGAGATAGATTATCCATTCTTTTTGCAATTTTCATTTTTTATAATCCCTTTAATAAATTTAGATATGATTTTATCTAAAAATTTCTTATAGAGTTATGATGGTATTTAGTATAAATGTTTTTAATGAAAGTATTAGTGTTAAACTTATAAATAAAAAAAGAAATAGAAATATATATTTACGTGTAAAAAGTGTAAATTTAATAGAAATTTCTGCAAATATATTTTTTACAATTTCTGATGCAAAAAAATTAATTGATAATAAAAGAAATTGGATAGAAGATAGATTGAAATTTTTAAAAGAAAATTCTTTAAAAGAAGATCAATATCTATTTTTAGGAGATAAAAGACATTTAAATTTTACTATGAAAAAACTAGATGAATTTTATAGAGTAAAATCAAAAGAGATAATTCCTCCTCTTGTAGATTTATATTCAAAAAAAATGAATCTTTATCCTACTTCAATAAAATTTAGAAAAAATAAAAACACTTGGGGAAGTTGTAATTATAAAAATGGTTTGAATTTTAATATTTTATTAATTAAATATCCAATAAAAATTGTTGAATATGTAGTGATTCATGAATTAGCACATATAAAACACAAAAACCATTCTAAAGAATTTTGGAATTTGGTAGAAAATTATTGCCCTGATTATAAAAAAATAATGAAACTATTTAAGACTTTTTTATAATATTTCTTATTTCTTCAATTTTATTGTGAAGTTTTTCGTTTTTGATATTGTTTTGGAAAATACCATAAGAACGCTCTTTGTAAAAATCTTCTTCTTTTTTTTCTTCTTTTCTTTGTTTTTTTTCAATTTTATTTGTAACAAAAAATTTTACTTCTTCTACATTTGCAATGTTACTTTTTTTTAATAGTGTATTTATTAAACTCTTGTTATACTCAAACTCCATTTTATAAACAGGATGACTTAATACAAAATATAAAATTTGGTTTTTTATATAAGCAAACTTTATACCTTTTTTTAGTTTTAATGGAAGTAATTCAATAAATTTTTGTAGAACTTCTTGAGTATTAATCTTTCTGAATTCAGGATTATTTTTAATATGACAAAGTATTTCATTCATTTTTTTCATGCTAGTATTATAGCAGGAGTTTTATTATCTTTTAGTGGTTGTGGCCATAAAGGTCATCCCGTGTACATAGAGAAATCAAAAGAAATACCAAAATAATGATATATGATTACATTATAGTTGGTACAGGAATCGCTGGATTAAATGCAGCAAGGTTAATTCCTAAAACAAAAAACGTTTTAGTATTATGCAAAAAATCACCTTGGGAATGTAATACATTTTATGCTCAAGGTGGAATTGCAACAGCTGTTGATCAAAATGATGTACCTTCACATATAAGTGATACATTAACTGCTGGCGTAAATTTTAATAATAAAGAAGCAGTAGAAGTTTTAAGTGAAAATTCTTATGAATGTCTTTATGATTTAATTGACCATGGTTTAGAATTTGATTTAAATGATAAGTTAGAATTAGCCTTTACAAAAGAGGCAGCTCATAGCAGAAGTAGAATATTACATGCCGATGGAGATGCAACAGGAAGAATGATGCATCTTTTTTTATTGCAAGAGTGTAAGCATAGTATTGTACCAAATGCAGTTGTAAATGATCTTTTAATAGAAGATGGTATTTGTTATGGAGTTCAGTATTTTACTAGCGAAACTGAAGAGTTAACGGCGTATGCACATAATACTATAATTGCTAGTGGAGGAATAGGTTCTCTTTATAGATATCATACAAACTCTACTACTATTGCAGGTGAAGTTCAAGGGATTTGTTTAGAAAAAGGACTTATCTTAAAAGATATGGAAATGATGCAATTTCATCCTACGGTTTTTAAAGGAACATCTTTTGCTAGAAAATCTTTGTTAAGCGAAGCCTTAAGAGGTGAAGGAGCTTATGTAGTTGATGAAAATAACTATAGATTTTTATTTGATTATCATAAAGATGGAGAATTGGCTCCTAGAGATATAGTCTCAAGAGCAATTTTCGATTATAGTAATAAAACTGATTTGCAAGTATATTTATCTTTTGATAAATTTGAGAAAAACTTTTTTAGAAAAAGATTTCCAAATATATATTTAAATTTAGAAGATCTAGGTTATGACTTGCCTTTTGAAAAAGTTCCAATTTCTCCTGCTTTTCATTATGCAATGGGTGGTATTCAAACTGATTTAAATGCTAAAGTTTTAAATACAAAAAACCTTTATGCAATTGGCGAAGTTGCTTGTACAGGAGTTCATGGTGCAAATAGATTAGCTTCAAACTCACTTTTAGAAGGTATAGTTTTTTCTAAAAAAGCAGTAGAAGATATTGCAAAAAACAATTTTAAAATAAATAAAAAAGATTATTCAAAAAAATTAAGAAAATATACTCGAAATAAAGATATAGACAAAGATATAAAAAATTTATTAAGAAAAATTATGTGGGATAGTGCAGCTATAGTTAGGGAAAAAAAGAAATTAACGGCTTCTTTGAAACAAATAAATAGTTTTTTAGAAGAAGATGTCGGCAGATTATTACATTTAAGGTTGCTTACGGCAAAATCCATTCTATTAGCTGCAATTGATAGAAAAAAATCACTTGGAGCACATTTTATTAAGGAGAAAGAATGTTAAAAGTTTTAATGACATTACTGTTTACTTCAGTAGCGTTATTTGCTAGCTCGGGATCTAGCACAGGTGAAATTCCTGATTTAACAACGACATGGGTAGGATTCGCTTGTTTATTTATTTTTGTTATTGGTTACTATTTTGTAGCTGCAGAGGAGAAATATCAAATTGATAAGGCAAAACCTGCTTTATTTATTGGTACATTTATGTTTATGTTAGTAGCTTTATACTATTCACTAAATCATTTAAATATGGATTTAGTTCATACTCAAGCTCAACATTTAATTTTAGAAATAGCTGAAATTTTCTTTTTCTTATTTGTTGCAATGACATATATTGAGTCTTTGATTCATATGGGTGTATTTGATAAGTTAAAATATAATTTAGTCTCAAAAGGTTATACATATAGAAAATTATTCTGGGTAACTGGTTTTATTGCTTTCTTTTTATCTCCTATTGCTGATAACTTAACAACAGCTCTTATTTTATCAACTGTACTAATTACAATTGAAAAAACTAGAAGAGATTTCTTAATTCCAGGTGCAATTAATATTGTAGTTGCAGCAAATGCTGGTGGAGCTTGGTCTCCATTTGGTGATATTACAACTTTAATGGCTTGGACTGCAGGAAAAGGTACTTTTGGTGACTTTTTATTCTTATTCCCTGCTTCAATTTTAGGATATTTAGTTACTGCATTTTTTCTTGCTAAATTTGTTCCTGATGAAGCTCCATCTTTTGATGCTTCGAAAGAAGAATCACCTGTTATGTCTGAAGGTGCAAAAGTAGTTATGTTTTTAGGTGTATTTACAATATTTTGTGCTGTAATGTCTCACCAAGTATTACATTTACCTGCAATGTGGGGTATGATGTTCGGACTATCTTTACTAAAAGTTTACTCATTTGGTTTAAAGAAAAAATATGGTGTAGATCATTTTAATATTTTTCATTCAATGGCAAAAATTGAGAATAATACTTTAATGTTTTTCTTTGGTATTTTAGCAGCAGTTGGTGCTTTATACTTTATTGGATGGTTATCTTTAGCTGCAGTTGTTTATGATCCAAGCGTGTTAGGACCTACTTGGTCTAACATTGGTGTAGGATTCTTATCAGCTATTGTTGATAATGTTCCTGTTATGTCTGCTGTATTAAAAGCATCACCAGCTATGGGACTTGATCAATGGATGTTAGTAACATTAACAGCAGGTGTTGGTGGTTCTTTAATTTCATTTGGTTCTGCTGCAGGTGTTGGTGTAATGGGTAAACTACATGGTATTTATACATTTGGTGCTCATATGAAGTACTCTTGGACTATTTTAATTGGATATATTGTTTCAATTATTGTATGGTACATTCAATATCAAATGTTAGGAATTGGAATATAAACATTTATTTTCCATATAAAAAAGCTTCTTAAGAATTTCCTTAAGAAGCTTTTTTTTTGCTCTAAAATCTCACTTTATAAAATATAAATCACTTTTTTGATACAATCGCTACTTATATAGAAAATAAAGGAATCTGTTTAATGAAACATGTACCAATAGTTGTATTAGATTTTGGTAGTCAATATACACAAATTATTGCAAGAAAACTAAGAGAAGCTGGAGTTTATTCTGAAATTGTACCTTACAATGAAAGAATCGAAGATATTTTGGCAAGAACTCCTAAAGGAATAATCCTAAGTGGTGGACCTGCCTCAGTTTATTCACAAGATGCTTATCATCCAGATGATCAAATATTTAATTTAGGTCTTCCTATTTTAGGAATTTGTTATGGAATGCAACTTATTTCTCAATTTTTTGGTGGTTCTGTAATACCTGCAGATCATCATGAATATGGAAAAGCAAAGTTAAAATTTGAAAAGCAAAGTGATATTTTTAAAGATACTGATGATGAACAAATTGTTTGGATGTCTCATGGTGATAAAGTTGATGAATTAGCACCTGGTTTTGAAGTAATTGGAACTAGTGAGAATTCTCCATATGCTGCAATTGCAGATGAAAAAGAAAATATTTATGCTTTTCAATTTCATCCTGAAGTTTATCATTCTGCACAAGGTTCTAAAATACTTAAAAACTTTGCAAAATATATTTGTAATTGTGAATCTACGTGGAATATGGGATCATTTGCAAAAGAGCAAATTCAAAAAATTCAAGATCAAGTAGGAACTAAGAAAGTTCTTTGTGGAGTATCTGGTGGAGTTGATTCTTCAGTAGTTGCTACTCTTTTAGCTGAAGCTATTGGTGATCAAGTAATTCCAGTATTTGTTGATAATGGATTACTAAGAGCAAATGAGAGAGAACAAGTTGAGGCTATGTTTAAAGCTAGAGGTGTTAACTTAATTACAGTTGATGCATCTGAACAATTCTTATCAAAACTTGCAGGTGTTACTGATCCTGAGACAAAAAGAAAAATCATTGGTGAAACTTTCATTGAAGTATTTGATGTAGAAGCAAAAAAACATGAAGGTATTGAGTTCTTAGCACAAGGTACACTTTACACTGATGTTATTGAGTCTGTATCAGTTAAAGGTCCTTCAAAAACAATTAAATCTCATCATAATGTTGGTGGTCTTCCTGATTGGATGACATTTGAGTTAATTGAACCTTTAAGAGAAATTTTTAAAGATGAAGTAAGACTTTTAGGACTTGAACTTGGACTTCCAAGAGATATGATAGGACGTCATCCTTTTCCTGGACCTGGACTTGCTATTCGAGTAATGGGTGATGTAAATTCGCCTGATTTAGAGCTTTTAAGAAAAGCTGATACTATTATGTTAGATGTTTTACATGCAACAGGTCTTTATGACAAAACATGGCAAGCATTCACAGTACTTTTAAATGTAAAATCAGTTGGAGTAATGGGTGATAATAGAACTTATGATAACACAGTTTGTGTTAGAATAGTAGAAGCAACAGATGGAATGACAGCAACATTTGCACATATTCCTCATGATATATTAGAAACAATTTCAAGAAGAATCATCAACGAAGTTGATGGAATCAATAGAGTTGTATATGATATAAGCTCAAAACCACCAGCAACAATCGAGTGGGAATAAAATAAAGCAGTATCTTTTAACTTAATACTTCTTCATACTAGAGAATCAGCTTAATCGCCGATTCTCTAATCTTTTTTATCTAAATTTATAAATACTTTTTATTATTTAATAAAACTACTATAATTATTTAAATATAATATTTTAATATATTATTATGCTTTTTTAAAGGAAATAAATGAAAATATTAACTTTTTTAAAATTGTTATTGATTACTATTAGTTTTACAGGTTGTATTATTACTGGTAAAAATGGTGTTCCAAATGGTGGCGCTGCTATGATAATAGAAAAGCCAGTATGGTTATCTGGTATAAGATTAGATGATGATGGTTATAGTTCTAAATTTCCTGAGGCAGGAGAAAATGAATATTTAAAAACAGTTAGTGCAGGATATTGGTTAGAAAATACTAATCAAAAGAAGTCTCAATTGATTTATAATTTTAAAATAAACATTAAAAAACCATTTGCAAATAAAAAAGTTTGGACTAAAATGATATTGTCTAATCCATCAGATGAAAATAACAATATTATATATACTCATTATTTAGAAAAAAAAGATAAAAGTACTGGTGGTACTCATGGTACATTATCAAATGTAAATATAAATAAAAAATACAATATGATTTTAGAAGTATATGAGGATAAAGACAGAACAAAATTAATATCTAAGCTAAACCAAACTATTGTTTCTCCTGTAGATAATACAAATGGTTGTATTAAATTAAATAGAAAATTTAAAAAAGAAAAATTTGGATTTTTAGTAGATAAGAAAAATGTTTTAACTCAAGAGCACTTAATAGTATGGTGTGATAAATAATATATCAATATAAAGATACTTATTATTTAATTTAATGATATACTTATGCTCAAAATTTATGTAGTAATAATATTACGTACTTTAGGTT
>JAAETO010000029.1 GCA_024228275.1 Arcobacter sp. | reverse complement strand
TCATCAATAATATATGAATCTCTTTGTTTCATTATCCAAGGAATTGACTTGTTATATTTGGCTGATAATTGTTCTAGAGTTTGGCGTTGTAGAAAGTACTCTTTGAAGATGATTTTTTGAAGTTGTTCTGGTCGTCTTATTTCTAAATAATAAAAATAGTGAGAATTAAACTTCTCACTATTTTACAATCTCTATAAATCTTGAACAATTAACTTTGTAGCTTGTTTAATCTCTTCAAAACTCATCTTTTTTGTATCAACCATCCATGAACCACCTAAGCATATTACATTTGATAATTTTAAATAATCACTAAAATCACTCTGCCCTATTCCACCTGTTGGACAAAACTTTACTTCTTGAAATATATTAGCATATGCTTGTAACATCTTATATCCTCCTGAGTTCCCTGCATGAAAAAACTTTTGGAAATTTATACCTAGTTCTGATAATTCTATTATCTCACTTGGTGTTGATGATCCTGGCAGATAAAATATATCTACTTCTTTTGCTTCTTGCACTAAACTTTTTGTAAATCCTGGACTTACTGCAAAAGTACAACCTACATCTTTTACACTTTGAAGTTGCTCTTTTTTTACTATTGTTCCTGCTCCTACGTTTGAGTTTGGAAACTCTTTATTTATTGCTTCTATACATTTTAATGCATTTTGCGTTCTTAATGTAATCTCTAAATTTGTTAAACCTTCTGATACTAATATATCTGCTATTCTTAATGACTCTTCTACATTATCTAATGTTAATACTGGAATTACAGGTGAACTCTCAAATCTTTTTATCATATTACTCATCTTCATCCTTTGGTATAATAGCACCTTGATACATTATTACTTTTGATGCTAATTTACTTGCTTTCTTTATAGACTTTTCTATTGTTTTCCCTTTTAATCTTGAGGCTAAATATCCTCCATTAAATGAATCTCCTGCTGATGTCGAGTCTACTATCTTATCTAACTGTTTTGTTTTTACTTTACTTGTAATATTCTCATAATGATATACTATATCTTCTTTTCCACATTTAATTACTATCTCTGATATTCCAGCTTTTTTTGATTTATTTATAATATCCTCTATACTTATATTACCCCATAATTCTCTTTCATCATCTATTGATGGTAAAAAAATATCACAATAATTAATTGCTTGTTCATATATTCTTATTGCTTCATCACGATCTTTATATAATCTTGGTCTATAATTTGAATCAAATGCTATTTTTACACCAGCTGCTCTTGCTTTTTTTATTATTTTAAATAATTTTAATCTTCCCTCTTCACTCATTATTGCTAATGTAATTGCTGAAAAATATATCAATTCATAATTCAATAAGTCTTTTTCTATCTTTTCTACTGATTTTGTTAAAAACAAATCTTTTGCTGCAGCTTCTCCTCGCCAATAAGAAAAAGTTCTTTCACCATCTTTTGTATTTATTATATATAATCCAGGGTTTCTATTATTTAATCTATCTACATATGTAGTATATATATCTTGGTTTTTAAAAAATTCAAGCATTTTATTTGATAACTCATCTCCACCTAATACGCTTATATACTCTACATGTGCTTTTTTAAGAGTTCTTTTTAAATATACACTACAGTTAAATGTATCTCCTCCAAAAGTCTGTTTATACAAACCTTTTTTATTTTGATACAGCTCTACCATACATTCACCTATTACTGCTACTCTTTTCACATATACTCCTTGTTTAATTTTTTATACATATATTTCATAGCTTCTTTTGTTGCTTCATTTGAATCAATAGAAGTAGATTCTATTGAATAAACTTTTAATGCTTTTACATACAAATCATTAAGGAAAGTTGAGCCAATAACAATAAAATCATTCTTTGAAAATAGTACTTTCATCTCTTTTATTTCATGTCCTATTAATATTCCAGATAAAAAAGAGTTTGTAAAATCTTCGCCAATTGTGTCAGCTTGCGCTCTTATTTGAAATATATGATTTAATAAACCTCCACTTAATTTAGATAATTCAACACCTTTTATAAATGTATCATTATGAAAACCTTTTGATTTAATTGTTTTTTCTAATATAGTATAAGTGGATATAGTATTAAATAATTCACCTGTCATATTAGTTTTAAAATTGATAATATTTTTATTTTCAATAATTGCCCATTTTGAATGAGTTCCGGGTAATATACATATTGAATTATTTATATCTAAAGTTTTTAATGCTCCAAATATTTGTATCTCTTCACCTCTCATTAAATCAATAAAATTATCTTTTAAAGTTTTAACTCCAGGAACGATATAAATATTTTCCTCAATTTCAGGAATTTTAAATAAACTATTTGATACTTTATCTAAACTTGTTTCACATAAGAGATAAGATGTTTCATGCCAACCATTCTTACTTCCAATCATGCCTGACATTAATATAGTTGGGTTCAAAGGTTTTTCTAACCATGGTTTTAAAATATCTAATAAAAAAGTTTTAAATTCATTTTTTTTAAACTGTAATATTCCACTATTAGAAGAAATAGAATCAACAATATTAAATCTATCATCTAATATTATAGCTCTAAAATTACTAGTACCCCAATCTACTATAATTAGATTACTCATCATGTTCTCTTATTACTTTTACAAAAGATTCTGCTTTTTGTTTTAATAAATAAATATCAATATTTGGTTTATATAAAGATGAACCTAAGCCAAAATATTTAATACCTTCATCTAAATAATCTTTAATATTAGACTCATCTACACCGCCAACTGCAATAATTGATATATCTTTTGGCAGAATAGTTTTAATATCTTGATAATATTTAATTCCAAATTTTCTAAAAGGAAATAGTTTTAAACATTTTGCACCAGCATTAATCGCACTATAAGCCTCACTTGGAGTTAAAAAACCAGGAATGCTTATCATATTAAGTTCATTAGTTTTACTAATCACATTAATATCTGTATTAGGAGATATTACTAATTTTGCATTAGTTTTGTGTAGTTTTTCTACATCTACAACAGAACAGACTGTTCCCCCACCAATAAATACATCATTATAATCTTTATAATAATCAACTAATAAATCTACACTCTTAATTGCATCAGGTGAATTCAACGGTACTTCAATTATCTTAAACCCTGCATTTACCAAAATTTTAGATACATCTAGTACCTCATTAGGAGTAACACCTCTTAAAATTGCAATTAATCTAGTTTTTTCTAAAACATCTAAATAATTCATTATACTTCCTATATAACATCTTCAAAAGAACATTTAAATACTATTCTTCCTATTATTTTAAAATCATATAATTTATCTTGAGTAATTTCAAAAGCTTCATATTTATCATTATCAGAAATTAATCTAACAGACTTAGTAACTGGATTTATTTGTATTCTTTTTATGTAGGTTCTATTTTTATATAAAACTAAATACATAATACTATTGTATACTTCTTCATCTTTGGCAAAAGAACTTATAAATACTTTATCACCATTGTTTATTGTAGGACTCATAGAAGAACCAACTACAGTTACCATTTTAAGCTCATCTAATTTTTCTCCTTCAGCAAATCTATCTATAATATTTTGTGATACAGATAAATAGTGTTTATCTTTTAAATGCTCTTCAACTGCTAAAATGTCAATATTCTTATGTTCTTTATTAGCTAAACTACTTATAACAACATTCTGATCTTGTGTTTCTTGACCATATAGATTAGAATTTTTAACCCCAGATAATAGCCAATCTAAAGAAATTCCTTTTTTTAAACATAAATCTATTAATAATTCATAAGGTATTTTTTCTCTTCTTATCCAAGTTGAAAATGTTGCATAATTTACATTTAATAAATCGCTTAAATCTTTTGTTTGCGTAACATGAAAGTATTTCATTAATCTATCAATAATTGCGGTGAAACTTGTATTATCTTTATTATATGTTTCTATTATTTTCATTTTGTCCTCTTTAATTGTAATTTATATTCGTATAATACTATAAAAAAATTCAAATTGAAATATTTTTTTCTTTTTTTTATATAAAATATGATAAATATTTCAATTTGTTACTTAAATAGCTATATTTGAAGATATTTTTTAACAAAATATTCAATTAGTAGTAATATTTAAGTTAAATTAAAATTTTGAACTGGTAAACTTTCAAAAAAGGATAAAAATGAAGAATAATAAAATTAAATCTTTTCATTTTACTGAAGTAATTGTTCCTGCTAAGGAAGGAATGATTTCAAGTAAAAGTATTAATAAACCATTACATATGTTACCAGTAATAAAAAAAGCAAGTGATGGATGGAGCGCACAATTTGATGAGTTACCAAAACTTATTGTAAGAATGGAATTAGAAAATGGCGTTATAGGTTTGGGTGAATTTTATAGAGACCATAATCTTGATTTAATTAAAAATATAGCCGAGTCTTTAATAGGAGTAGACTTAGATGAATTAAGTTTAAGAAAACTACCTATTGGATTATATAGAGAATATGACGGTTTTGAATGTTGTATTTGGGATGCATATGCGAAATCACATGGTCTTAGAGTAGTAGATTTACTTGGAGGGCCACTGCAAGAAAAAGTAAAAGTTGGTTCTTGGTCATCTCATAGAGAGATATCTGAAGTTGGTGATGTTGCTAAAAACTTTGCTGAGATGGGATATGACAGTATTAAATTTAAAGCAGATTTAGAAGATGATGTAGTAGCAACTTGTGAAGAGATTAAAAAAGCAGCTCCTAATATGACTGTTATCTTTGATCCGAACCAAAGATGGGAAAATCTTGGTGAAGTTAAAAAAAGAGTTAGAGCATTAGAAAAAGTTGGAAATGTTTTTTGTTTAGAAGATCCACTTCCATTTTGGATGATTCAAGATTATGCTGCACTTAGAGAATTTACAGATATTAGAATAGTAAGACATGTTTCTTTACCTTATATTTATCAAGGTCAAAGAGTTCACGACATCATAAATATATTAAATCACAGATCAGCAGATGGATTTAATTTTAATGCAGGACTTGCAAAATTTCAACAACAAGATTTAATTGCAAATGCTGCAAATATGTATTCTTGGCATGGTTCTGAGATTGATTTAGGAATTTCTGAAGCTATGTACATACATCAAGTAAGTGCTACACAAAATTGTATATGGCCAAGTGATATTTTTGGTAGATTAATAAGATCACACGATTTACTTAAAAAACCATTAAAGATTGAAGCTCCATATGCTTATTTACCAGAAGGATTAGGATTAGGAATCGAACTTGACGAGGAGGTTATTGAATCATTTAAGACAAACGAGCTATTTGTAAGTTAATATTTTTTTATTAACTAAATATAATAAATTTATATATAAAATTACATTAAATTTAAAATATAAAAGGAAAAAATAATGAATAAAAATTTTTTAAAAATTGTTGCGTCGGTAGTTACTGTTTCATCGTTAGTATATGCTCAATCAGAAATTCGAGTTTCTATTCCAGCATATGGTGAAAGTACAAAACCTGGATTTCAGAAAATTGTTGCTGATTTTGAAAAAGAAAATCCTGGAATTAAAGTTAATTTAGAAGTTGGGTCATGGTCATCATGGCAACAAAAACTTCAAACTGACTTTTTTTCTGGAGGAAATGCTGATTTAATTTATTCTACAAGAGGATGGGTTCCAACTTACGTAGGTGGAAATAAACTTGAGGCATTAGACTCGTATCTTACAAAAGAAGATTTAGGACAATTTCCAAACTCACTAATTGAAGCAGCTAAGGTAAATGGAAAACTATATGCACTTCCTAGTGTAACAAGTGCAAGAAATTTATATGTAAATACAGATTTAATAAAAAAAGCAGGAGCTAAAATTCCAAAAACTTGGGATGAATTAAGAGAAACTGCAAAATTAGTATCACAAAAAACTGATGCTTCTGGTTTTGGAATTCAAGGTAAAGAAGTTGAAATGGAAAAATATTTCTATTACGCTTTATGGAACTTTGGAGGTTCAGTGCTTGATAAGACAGTTGGTGGTACAAAATCAGCTTTAGACTCGGATGCAGCTTTAAAAGCGGCAAAATTTTATAATGATTTAATAAAAAATGGTTATTCACAAAAGAATGTAGCTTCTTATAATAGAGAAGACTTACAAGAGCTATTTAAACAAGGTAAACTTGCAATGATGATAACACATGGTGTTCTTGCAGAGCAAATACAATCAGAAGGTCATGATGTAAACTTTGTTCAAACTGACGTTCCAGGATTAATGGAAAATAAAAAAGGTACAACTTTAGGTGTAATAGATGCTGTTCATTTATCAGAAAATTCAAAAGCTAAAAAAGATGCAGTTAAATTTTTAATGCATACTTTTAAACCTAAATATCAAGCAGATTGGATTGCAAAAGCTAATCTTTTACCAGTTACAACTGCAGCAGGAAATGAAAAAGAGTTTGATAAAAAACATTTACAAGCTATGATTGCAGCTGTACCAAATGCTAAATTTGCATTTATTCATAAAAAATCTACAAAAGTTATTGATATTTTAAAAAATGAATTACAAGCTATGTATTCAGGTAAAAAAACACCTGAAGAAGCTTTAAATGCAGCTCATAAAAAAATAAATAGAGCAGCAAGAAGATAACTATGAATACAAAATCTTTAAAACCATTAGTATATATATTACCAAGTTTTTTACTTGCATTTTTAATTATTTCATATCCAATTATTGACTTAATTAGATTATCAGTAAATGATGTAAGTAGTTTTGGTGATATAGAGGGTTTTATTGGATTATTGAATTATCAAGATATATTTGAAGACGAACTGTTTTTTGAAGTATTACTTAGAACACTTTATTGGACAGTTGGAGTAGTTTTTGGTACAGTGATTATCTCTGTACCAATTGCTCTAGCTCTAAATGAAGATTTTTATGGAAAAGGTTTTGCAAGAACAATTGTAATGCTTCCATGGGCTATATCTCTTGCAATGACTGCCGTTATTTGGAAATGGATATTAAATCCGGACTATGGAATGTTAAATCATCTTCTATTAAGTCTTGGATTAATTGATAGTAATGTTGGTTGGTTAGCCGATGCAAGTACAGCCTTTCCTATACAAATCTTTATAGGTATATTAGTTTCTATACCTTTTACAATTTCTATTTTAATGGGTGGGTTAACATCTATACCAACAGACATTTATGAAGCAGCTTATTTAGATGGTTCGTCATATTGGCATAGACTAAAAACTTTAACACTTCCATTATTAAAACCATTTATTAATATAGCAATTGTTCTAAATGTAATATATGTATTTAATTCTTTTCCAATAATTTGGATTTTAACTGAAGGTGGACCTTCAAATTCAACAGATATTTTACCAACATATCTTTATAAAATGGCATTTCAGTATGGTGAAATAGGTTTAGCAGCAGCTGTATCAATGATAATGTTAGCATTACTATTAGTGTTTACATTTGTATACGCATATTTTGCTATGAAAGAAAAAAAGTGAGCAAAAAATGAAAAATAGTAAATTAACAAAAACAATCATATGTTGGGCTGTATTACTTCCTGTAATGGTAACTGTACTTTTCCCTTTCATTGTTACACTTTTCACGGCATTAAAACCAAGAAAAGAACTAACACAAATACCACCTAATTTCTTGCCAAGTGAATTTATGTGGGGAAATTTTATCGAAGTTTGGAATAAAACTAATATTGTTGAGTCTTTAATAAACTCATTTTTTATTAGTACTGCTGCAACCTTAATTGCTATTGTAGTAGCAGCGCCATGTGCTTACGCTATGACAAGATTTGATTTTAAAGGTAAATCTTTTTACCGATTCTTTTTATTAGTAACTCAAATGTTATCTCCTATAGTTTTAGTTCTAGGTCTTTTTAGACTTATGGTTTATTTAGGTGTAGTTGATTCATTAGGATTCTTAGCAGTAATTTATGCAGCTTTTAATGTTGCATTTTGTGTTTGGATGTTACAAAGTTATTTTGAAACTATTCCAAAAGATTTAGAAGAATCAGCTTGGATTGAAGGTGCTAGTAGATTTAGGAGTTTATTAACTATCTTTTTACCATTAGCTATTCCTGCTATTACAATTGTAGCAATGTTTACATTTGTTAATTCATGGAATGAATTTATAATTGCATTCTCAACTTTAAGAGATTCTAGTTCATTTACAATTCAATTAGGAATTATAGAAATGACAGGATACTACTCTATTAGATGGGATTATATTATGGTTTCGGTGATTATTGCAACAATTCCAGTTGCAATATTATTCTCTTGGTTACAAAAACACCTAATAGGTGGGCTAACTTCTGGTTCTGTGAAATAAAAGGTAAAAGGAAAAAAATGAGATTTGAAAATAAAGTAGCCATTATAACAGGTGCAGCAGGTGAAATGGCACAAGAAATGACAAGACAAATAATTAAAGAAGGTGGATTTGTAGTTACATTAGCTATTAGATCATCTTCTTTAGATCCATTTCTAGAAGAATTAAATAAAGAAAATTTAACAAATTATAAAAAAGTTATAGCTGATATATCAAATAAAAATGAAATTGAGAAGATTATAGAAGAAATAATAGCAGAACATAAAAAAATTGATATTTTAATAAATCATGTAGGAGTTACTCAATGTGAATCATTAGAAACTACTACATCTGAACTTTGGGAAAAAGATATAAATATTAATTTAAATGGAACATATTATATAACAGATGCATGCTTAAAACACATGAAAAACCAAAGAGATGGAAATATTATAACTATAGGGTCTGTCAATTCAGATAGAACTGTTGGAAATCCAGCTTATAGTGCGGCAAAAGCAGCACTTATTTCTTATATGAAAGCAATTGCAACTGAATATGGTCAATATAATATTAGAGCAAATACTGTAAGTCCAGGAAGTGTAAGAACAAAGGCATGGGATTTTAGAATCAAAAAAAATCCTGAAACGTTTGAAAATTTACTTAAATGGTACCCTTTAAAAAGAATAGCTACTCCTACTTGTATTTCAAAAGCAACATTGTTCTTAGCAAGTGAAGATGCTTATTGTATTTCAGGCGTAAATTTAAGAGTAGATGCAGGGTTAAGTGCTGGTGTTGCACCTTTTGCAAAAGATATAACAAGTGAAAGTTTTGGAGTATAATTATGGGTTCAATGGTATTAAAAAATATAAAAAAGAATTATGATGGTGTAGAAGTTTTACATGATATAAATATTGATATAAAAGAAGGTGAATTTGTAGTTTTGATTGGAGAATCAGGATGTGGAAAGTCAACACTTTTACGAATGATTTGTGGTTTAGAAGACATCTCTTCAGGTGAATTAATATTAAATGGAAAATTAGCTAATGAAATAAGCCCTCAAAAAAGAGATATGTCAATGGTTTTTCAATCATATGCTTTATATCCTCATATGAATGTATATGAAAATATTGCTTATGGACTAAAAATACTTAAAGTACCAAAAGAAAAAATCAACAAAAAAGTTCAAGAAGCAGCAAAACTTTTAAATATTGATAAATATCTTGATAGATTACCTAAGAATCTTTCAGGGGGTCAAAGACAAAGAGTTTCTATGGGAAGAGCAATTGTAAGAAAACCAAATTTCTTCCTTTTTGATGAGCCTTTGTCAAATCTTGATGCAAAACTTAGAGTTGTAATGAGAAATGAGATTAAATCCTTACAAAAAAGGCTAAAGACAACTACTGTTTATGTAACACATGATCAGATTGAAGCTATGACTATGGCTGATAAAGTTGTTCTAATGGACAAAGGATATGCAGTTCAAATTGGAGCTCCCGAAGAGTTATATGACAAACCAAACTCAATATTTACTGCAACTTTCTTAGGTAGTCCAAATATTTCTTTAATAAATGGAACTATTAAAATTGAAAATAATAAAGTAAAATTTCATTCTAAAGATGGAATTAATTTTCCTATTAATCACATAGACTCATTAGAAGAAGGGCAAGAAGTAATTTTAGGTATTAGACCTAGAGATTTCCACTCATCTGAAAATAAAGAAGATTTTAGTGTAAAAATTAATGTACACGAATATACAGGTGCCGAAAATGTTATTTATGGTCAGATTGGGGAAAATGAAGTAAATCTAGCATTTTCTAGAAAAGAAAAATTTAATAAAGATGAAGATTTATATGTTAATTATGAAGTAGATAAAACACATCTATTTGATGCTAAAACAGAAAAAATTATAAGATAACAAAGGAATATTATGAGTTATGATATTAATCCATTTCCAAAAGAAGATAAAAATAGATATGAAATTTGGGAAAAAGTAGTAAGAGTAGATATAGATGCTTTTTTAGCTCAAGATTGGTCTATGTGCGCAAATGATTTTGTAGAAGAGAATTTTATGGGAATTGATGCTAGAAAAAGTGCAAATCCTGATTCGTGGGCATTAACTTACGATTCTTTAGAAGCATATAAAGATGATTGGTTAAAACAAGCAGCTGATTTTGCCTCAAATGAATATAAAGATGATAAAAGAAAAGCTTTATTTGATGCAACAACTTTAAGAGATATTGAAATAAAAGGTAACAGTGCTGTTTTACATAAAAAGTTTGATGGAAGTATTACTAGAGTTGATGGTGTAGTTGAACCAATTTTATGGCAAACAATTTATAAAATGAAAAAAATAAATGATTCTTGGAAAATCATTGGTTTTGTTGGTTATATGCCAAATCCAATGGGTGGGAATCAAGTAGTTGTTGAAAATAAAAAACCATCATTCTCTCTACCTGCAAATGCATCGCAACATAAAACTGCAGGTCCATATTCACCAGTTTTAGAAGTTGAACCTTCAAAAATTGTTGTTATTTCAGGACAAGCTCCTATTAATGTTGAGGGAGTTGTTGTAGGAGATACAATTGAAGAACAAACAGAATATACAATTAACTCTTGTAAAAAACAGCTAAATACTGCAGGAGTTGGATTAGAAGATGTTTTTAAGGTAAATGTTTGGCTTACAAATTTAGATGAATGGCCAAGATTTAATGAAGTTTACTCAAAAATGATGAGTGAACCTTATCCTGTAAGAGCTGCTGTTCAATCAGGATTACTTTATACATTTAAAGTAGAAATAGAAATGTGGGCGGTGAAAAAATGATTTGGAGAAATTTAACATCAAAAGAGATAGGTAAATTAGATAAAACAATTCCAGTAATCTTACCTATTGGAGCAATTGAGCAACATGGTCCACACTTAAATGTTGAGACAGATACTTTGATTTCTGAATTTTTTTGTAATGAACTAAATAAAGCAATACCAAATGAAGTTTTAATTTTACCATCAATTGCTATGTGTTGTTCAGAGCATCATATGGATTTTCCAGGAACACTTACAGTTTCGCACGAAACTTTAATGGCATATTTAAAAGATGTTCTAAAATCAATTAGTGCCAATGGGTTTAAGAATATAATAATATTTAATGGTCATGGTGGAAATCAAGCAATAGGATCTGTTGTAGTTGAAAGTTTTGGAGTAAACAACCCTGATTGTAATATTAGTATTATGACTTGGTGGAAAATTGCTTCAAAAGAACTTTTTGAAATAACCGAAACAGGACTTTTTGGAGTAGGTCACGCTTGTGAATTCGAAACATCTATTCTTCAATATATTGAAGGTAACAATGTAAGAGAAGAAGAAATAGTTAATGGTCCAGTTACAAAAACTTTTGATTGGGCAGCGGCAGATTTACTTAGAGGGTCAAAGGCACTTTTACATCGTTCAATGAAAGAACATGCTCCAAATGGGGTATATGGTGACCCAAGAGTTGCCTCAAAAGAAAAAGGTGAAAAAATCGTTAATGCAGTTATGAAAAACTTCATTCCAATGATTAAAGATTTAAAATTACCTATTAAATAAAAGTCTTAATTGACTTTTATTTAAATAACTACTTTTTGTACACTACACTAAATAATACACTACTAAATCAAATTTTTAAAAAACTACTCCACTTGTCATGACATTATAATGATTAAGCAAACTTAAAGTTTATAATCATTATAATGTCATGACAAGATATCATAATAAAATAAATTAAAGGAAAATTATGAAAAAAATAGAACAAAATGAAATACTAAAATCAAGAGATAATGAATCGTTAGCAAAAGAAACAATGAAGAATTTAATTGCAGGAGAATGGGTAGAGACGGATGAAGTTTCAAAAAACATCAATCCTTCTAATCCATCAGATATTGTTTCAAGCTTTTATAAAGGAACATTTAATCATATATTTGAAACTATTGATTACGCAGCAAAAGTTCAAAAAGAGTGGTCAAAGTCTTCAATATATTTAAGACAAGAAATATTAGAAGATATTGCTAATAAATTACTTGATAAAAAAGAATACTACGGAGAAGTAATTGCCAGAGAGGCTGGAAAACCAATAAAAGAAGCAATTGATGAAGTTGTAAAATCAGCTGAATTTTTCTCATACTTTGCAGCAGAATCTATAAGATCAAGAGGTGCTTTTATGGACTCACCTAGAGATAGTGTAGATATTGAAGTAATTAATGAACCTGTTGGAGTTGTTGGAGTTATTACTCCATGGAATTACCCATTAGCAATACCAGCATGGAAAATAGCACCAGCACTTGCTTTTGGTAACTCAGTTATATTTAAGCCATCAAGCCAAACTCCTGCTATTGCATATATATTGGCAAAAATTATTGATTCTACTAAATTACCAAAAGGTGTTTTTTCTTTAACATTTGGTAAAGGTGGAGTAATTGGAAATGCGCTTGCAGAATCAAAAAAAGTTCAAGCAATTACATTTACAGGTTCAGTAGGAGCAGGAAAAGAACTTGCTAAAAGATCAATTGGTTCAATGACAAAACTTCAATTAGAAATGGGAAGTAAAAATTCTCTTATAATTTTAGATGACGCAGATATTAATGTTGCTGTTGAAGCAGCTATAAAAGGTGCTTACAATGCAAATGGACAAAAATGTACATCTTGTTCTAAAATTATAGTAACACCAGGTATTTATGATGAATTCATCGAAGCTTTTAAAGCTAAAATGCAAACATTAGTTGTTGGAAATGCAATGGATAAATCAAGCCAAATAGGACCGTGTATTGATAAAGGTCAATTAGATGCAAACCTTGCATACATAAAACTTGGTCTTGAAGAAGGAGCGAAACTTGTATGTGGTGGAGAAGCTATTAAAAATGATACTGATGGTTACTACTTCTCACCTGCATTATTTGTTGATGGAAGATCTGATATGAGAATAAATCAAGAAGAGATGTTTGCTGCAATTGCTTGTGTAATAAAAGCTAAAGATTATGAAGATGCAGTTGAAATTTTAAATGATACTGAATTTGGATTATCTGGTGGTATTATTACAAATGATTTAAATAAAGCAATGAAATTTAAGCATGATGCAGAAATTGGAAATGTAATGATTAACCTTCCAACAGCAGGTATGGATAACCATGTTCCATTTGGAGGAAGAAAAAATTCTTCTTTTGGTTCAAGAGAAAAATCATATGCGGCAAGCGACTTTTATACAACAACAAAAACAGCATATATAAAATACTAGTCTTTTTAAAGACTAGTTAATAAAGGAGAAATCATCGAAAAGAAAACAAAAATATTAGCAACTTTAGGACCAAAAAGCCATGATATAGAAACTATAGAAGGATTAATAAAAGCTGGCGCAAATATGTTTAGATTAAATTTCTCACATGGTAGTCATGAATATCACTTAGATACTCTAAATAATATTCGTACAGCAATGAAAAATTTAAATACTTCAGTAGGAGTATTACAAGATATTTCTGGGCCAAAAATAAGAGTAGGAGATTTAAAAGAAGATTTTAATCTTAAACCAAATGACATTATAACATTTAAAAAAGAGGAAACTGTAGGATATAAAGATGGCGAAAATACATATGTAGTATCTATTAACTATCCAGACATTTTAAGTAAATTAAATGTTGGAGAATATATATATTTATATGATGGAACTATTAGAGCAAAAGTTATCCAAGTTAAAGACAAAGTACAAGCAAAAATTGAAAACAGTGGAGTATTATCATCAAGAAAAGGTGTAAATTTTCCTAATACTGAAATAGGTATTAATGTAATTACTAAAAAAGATGAAGAAGATATTGCATGGGGTGTTGAAAATAAAGTTGATTATTTTGCTATCTCTTTTGTTCAAAATGGTAATGATATGAAAAAAGCAAGAGGACTTTTAAATGGCTATAAAGGTAAGTTAATTGCTAAAATAGAAAAATTTGATGCAGTTGAAAATATTGATGATATTATAGAGCATAGTGATGGACTTATGGTTGCACGTGGTGACTTAGGTATAGAAGTTCCATATTATGATGTACCAACTATTCAAAAGATGTTAATTAGAAAATCAAATCAAGTTGGAATACCTGTAATTACTGCAACACAAATGTTACTTTCAATGACTTCAAATGAAAGAGCAACAAGAGCAGAAATATCTGATGTTGCAAATGCAGTATTAGATGGAACTGATGTAGTAATGTTAAGTGAAGAGAGTGCCGTTGGAGATAATCCAATAAATGTTGTAGAGACCATGAGTAATATCATTAGTAAAACAGAAGAAATTTATACATATAATAGACAAGAAAAATTTGATTATTTAGATAAGTTTGATGTAATTCAATCAAGTGTAACAAAACTTGCAGATGATTTAGATGCTTCTGGAATAATTGCAATTACAAGTTCTGGTAAATCAGCAAGAAAAATATCTAGATATAGACCAAAAACAAGAATTTTTACTTTTACTCATAGTAAAAAAGTTCTAAACTCTTTAAATATTGTATGGGGTGTTGTACCAGTAGCAACAATCAAAGAATCAACTGCTACAAAGATGATTAAAAAGATATTACAAAAATTAGATGAAGATAAGATTTTAGATAAAGAAGGTCTTTATATAGCTACTATTGGTTATCCAGCAGGTGTTCCAGGTAGTACAAATACTATAAAAATATTAACTAGTAACGAAATAAAATATTATCTAAACGTATAAATATAAATAAGAAGTATTAATTTACTTCTTATTATATACTCTAAATGTCCAAGAAGGACTTGTCATTTCCCCATTTTTAATTATATTCTCATAATATTTCTCTTCAAGTAAATCCCAAGATGAGAAGTCAATAGGTTTTAAAAAAGCATCTGCTTCACCTTCATAATCCACTTCTGATAGATACATCTTATCTACGTAAGGAAATAGTGTTGCATATATGTTAGCGCCACCAATAATAAATAGTTCTTCTTCACCTGACTCTTTTGCAAAATCAAAAGCTTTTTGAACCTCATCAAAGGTATGAACACCTTCATGTTTAAAATCACCTCTTGTTAATACTATTGAAGTTCTATTTGGTAGCGGTTTTCCTATGGATTCAAAAGTCTTTCTACCCATCATGATATGATGTCCTGAAGTTATAGTTTTAAAGTTTTTAAAGTCTTCAGAAATATGCCATAACATTTGATTATTTAGACCTATTTCCCAATTTTTTCCATATGCTACTATCATTGATATTGTCATTTAATTCCTTTAAATTGGTACCCAATTAAAAGGGACCTTTTATATTCTATTTCTACTTTTTAGCCTAGGGAATAAATCCCTAGTAAAAGTAGCAAAACCCTAAAGAAGGCAAGGACTTGCCTTTTATACTGCCATTTGTGCTTTTATGGCTTCGTGAGATTTATAATCAAGTAATTCAAAATCTTCCATTTTAAAATCTTCTATATTTTTTACTTCAGTATTTATTTTTATAGTTGGTTTATTATATGGTGTTCTACTTAACTGTAAATTTACTTGTTCATAATGATTCGAATAAATATGTGCATCACCAAAGGTATGTACAAAATCTCCAAGTTCTAATTCACACACCTGAGCTATCATCATAGTTAAAAGAGCATATGATGCTATATTAAAAGGTACCCCTAAAAATACATCTGCACTTCTTTGGTATAACTGACAAGACAATTTACCATTAGCTACATAAAATTGGAAAAAAGTATGACAAGGTGGAAGTGCCATTTTTTCTATTTCACCTACATTCCAAGCTGATAAAATCATTCTTCTAGAATCAGGATTAGTTTTAATCTGATTTATTAAATCACTTAGTTGATCAATTGCGTTACCATTACAATCTTTCCAAGATCTCCATTGTGCACCATATACAGGACCCAATTCTTTAATAGTATCACTATTTGTATATCCTAAAGATTTTCCTTGAGCATCAGCATTAGCAGTCCAAACTGTTTTTTTACCTATTATATCTTCTGCATTTTGACCAAAATGAATCTCCGCTAGTCTTCTTTCATCTGTACTACCTTCTATAAACCAAAGTAGCTCCGAAATAATAGCTTTTAAGTGAGTCTTTTTTGTAGTTACTAGAGGAAAACCCTCACTTAAATCAAATCTCATTTGATATCCAAAAACTGATCTTGTTCCTGTTCCTGTTCTATCCTCTTTTTCTACACCCTTAGCTAAGATATGCTCTAATAAATCTAAATACTGTTTCAACTAATTTCCTTATTTAAATACTCATATAAATATAAGTATTTTCTTAATTCTTTTAAGCTTTCATACTCTAAACCATGCTCTATCCACTGATTTATTTCGTGTGGTATCTTAAGTGGTTCTAAAAGCTCTTCTTTTTTTGTTTTTGATATTTTTTTATATTCGTATAATAGTGAGATATGGCTTAATATCGAACTAATACCTAAATCCCTTATTGAGGCTATATCTTCTAAAGTTTTTTCTTTTTCAATAAAATCAAGAGTATCTAAATATGTTTTTGTTAGTTTTTTTAAAGGTAATCTATTTTCTAACTCTTCTTGATTCTCTTCTTTTATACTTTTACAAAGATTTAAAAACTCTTCACCATATTTTTCATACTTTACTTTCCCAACTCCATTTATATCTAAAAACTCTATTTGCGTTGTAGGAAGTTTTGAAGACAACTCTTTTAAAGTTTTATCTCCAAATATAACATAAGCTGGTACTTCATTCTCCTTAGCCATTTTTCTTCTTAAGCTTTTGAACTCTTCAAAAAGTTTATCATCAAAACTAAGTTCAACTTCTTGTTCTTCTTGTTTTTTTAAAAGACCTAATTTATCACTATCTATAAATATTTTTTCGTCTCCTTTTAAAATATTCATACCAAGATTTGTAATTTTCAAAGCTCTAAATTCACCTAAAGTTAGTGCTTTAATGTCTATTAACTTATCACATATAGCTATCCACTCATTTTTACTTTTTTTAACTCCAATATTATATACACTTAACTTATCGTGTCCAAACTCTAAAATCTTTTGATTCTTTGAACCTCTTAAAATATCAACTATATGATTTATCCCAAATCTTTGCTCACTTCTATAGATGGCTGATAAAAGCTTTTGAGCATCTACACTCACATCAACTTGTTCAACCTCTCCTTTAGTACAGTTATCACATATAGTCTTACATTCATCAATTTCATCTTCAAAATATGAAGCAATGATTTTATGCCTACAGTTAGTAGAGACACAATACCTATACATAAACTCTAACTTATCTAAGCCTGTTTGTTTATATGAATTATCTATAGCTTCTTCTATTTGTATTTTTCTTTTTACCTCATCAGCTTTTGAATATAACAAATAAGTATATGAAATATCACCATCACGTCCAGCTCGACCTATCTCTTGATAATAATTTTCTAATGTTTTAGGTAAAGAAGTATGTATTACAAATCTTATATTTGATTTATCAATTCCCATACCAAACGCAATAGTAGCAACAACAATATCAATTTTTTCATAAACAAAATCATCAAAAACTTGCGTCTTTACTTCTGTTCTTAGTCCTGCATGATAAGCTTTTGCCGAAAAGTTTTCCTCTGATAAAAACTTAGCAAGACCTTCTGCTTCTTTTCTTGTAAAAGTATATATGATTCCACATAAACCTCTATGCGATTTGAGAAAATTTAATATCTGTTTTTTACCATTTGAGATTCTAGGTTCACAAAGAATTTGAAGATTATCTCTTTTTGTTTTTGCTCTAAAATGTTTAGGATTTTCTAAATGTAGACTTGAAGCTATATCTGCTTGAACTTTTTTAGTTGCTGTTGCTGTAAACGCTGCAATAGTAGAATTTGGGAAAAATTGTTTAAGCCTATCAAGTTTTCTATACTCTGCCCTAAATTCATGACCCCATGCAGATACACAATGAGCTTCATCTATTACAAAATAATTAATATCAACTCTTTGTAATACTCCTACAAAATCATTTGAAACTAATCTTTCAGGAGCAACATATATAAATTTCAAATCACCTTTTAAAAGCTCTTGTAAAGTTATATTATTTTCTTCATTACTTTGTAATGAACTTATCATAGAAGCTTTTATATTTAAATCATTTAAAGCTTTTATCTGATCTTGCATAAGTGCAATAAGTGGAGAGATTACAACCGTAACTCCATTCATAAGTAAAGTTGGAAGTTGATAACAAAGAGATTTTCCACCACCTGTAGGCAAAATAGTTAACACATCACGTTTTTCTAAGATAGCATCAACAACCTCTTCTTGAAAAGACCTAAAATTTTCATGTCCAAAAATATCTTTTAGTATTTGACTTTTATTTTTCATGTGAAGATATTATCATACTTTGATTTAATTGTATGATAATATCTATATTTATGTTATTAGTTTTTATGCTCTTTTAAAAACTCTTCAATATTTTTTGCTACTTTACTAATCAATCTTGTTCTTGCTTCAATTGAAGCCCAAGCTATGTGAGGAGTTAGTATTAATTGTTCTTTATTTTGTACATTTAAAAGTGGATTTGATTCTTCTATTGGCTCTTTAGATACTACATCAATTCCACAATATATCTCTTGTGAATCTATTATTTTTGCAAGATCTTTTTCATTTATGATTCCACCTCGTGATAGGTTTAATAAAATAGCACCTTTTTTAATATTTTTCATATTACTATAATTTAATAAATCTTTTGTATTTTCATTAAGTGGACAATGTATACTTATGATATCACTAGTACTTAATAACTCATCAAGTTCAACTCTTTTATATTCACTATTTGAATTTTTTCCAGAAGTAGAATAATAAACAATATCACAATCAAAAGCCTTTGCTTTTTTAGCTAAATTTGAACCAATATCACCAAGACCAACGATACCTACTCTTTTACCATCAAGTTCATAGAAAGGTTTTGCTATATGAGTGAATATTGCTGATTTTTGCCATTTACCATCATCTACATACTTCTTATAATAATTTAACTTCTCAATAAAATGAAAAATCATAGAAAATGATAATTGAACAACTGAAGAACTTGAATAACCTGCTACGTTTTTTACTTCTATATTATTTTGTTTTGCATAGTCTAAGTCAACATTATTCGTACCAGTTGCACTAATGCATATTAGTCTTATATTTGAGTCTTGCATCTCTTCTTTAGCAACAACAACTTTATTTGTTATTACAATATCTGCTTCTTTTACTCTTTGTTTTGTTTGATTAGCAAAGGTTACATCATAAGAAGTAACTTCACCTAAAGTTTTAAAGATATCTACATCAATATCAAAACCTAGAGTTGCTCTATCTAAAATTACAATTTTCATACTTTTCCTTTATCTTCTTGCTAATATATCAAATTTTATTTTTTTCTGTATATTATTTATAAAACTTACACCTAAAACAACTATCATTATACCTATTAATTCTATTAAATCGAAAGCATCATCAAAAATAAAATATGACAAAACAGCAGCGCATACAGGTATTAAATAAAAAATACTTGAGACTTTTGAAACTTCACCATTTTTTATCATAATATATAATAAACTTAGAGCAGTTATACTAACACCTATAGACATATATAATACTGAGTATACTAAATTAACATTAAGTGTTATTTCTACATCTTCAAAAAAAATCATTAAAATAAGTGATAATAAAAATGAAATAAAAGTTTGTATAGCTCCACCTGTAAATAAATTCATATTAGTACAATATCTCTTTTGATAAATACTTCCAAAACTTAATCCTAATAGTGCAAATACTGACATTATAATCCCAAGTATGTCATCAAAAATAAATTCAAATTTTGTAAAAACTACAAAAAACACTCCTATAAAACTAATAATTAGTCCATACCAATGTTTAATATCTACTATTTCACCTAATAATTTTGAAGCAAATATAGCTACTATTATAGGTTGCAAAGCTATAATTAATGCACTTAAAGAAGGACTAACACCAAGATTAATTGATAAAAAAACTCCTATTGAAAAGATTCCAACGGTTAGAGATCCAGCTATACATATATGAAATAACTCTTTAACAGTGCTTGGCCAAGGGGATTTTAAAATTTTTGTGATTAATAATAAAAATATAAAAGCAAGTAAAAATCTAATTACTAAAAATGATAGAGGAGTAATATGTTCTAAGCCATATTTTGTAGCAACAAAGCCACTACCATAAATTATTATAAATAAAAAAGGAAGAAGAAATGAGATGTTTTTAGAAATAACGCTCATTATATTAAATATTTATATTATAAAAAAATTGAACCTGGAGAATACATCATAACTAATAAAGTTACAAGAGAAAAACTATAAATTAGTGTTCCAATAAATTGTTTCATTTTTAACCTTTAATATAAATTTTTGACTAATCAGTCAACTTTTTGAGACGGTTAAGGAGACCTTGACTGATTGGTCAAATTAATTCTAGCATATTTTGACTACTTAGTCAAGAGTATTTATTAAAAATTTACTTATTTTTTCTAATATGCTTAAAATAGTATTCTAACTGTTCCATACAATTAGAAAAAACAATTGGATCTTGAGATTTTTTTGCAGTTGATAAACAACCTTCAATTGAAGCTACGACAAAAATAGATAAATTTTTTAAATCAGGGTGTTCTATCTCTTTATTTTCAGATGCTTTTTCTAAAACTTTTAAAATAATATTTTCAAAATGTATATAAACTTTTTCCAAAGCTTCTTTAAAATCTTTATCATGATGAGAAAGTTCTTGTACAAGTGAATTTAATCTGCACCCCAAAGTAAAATTAAAAGAATCTTTGTTTCTTAAAACCCTAAACATTGAATCAATATACTTATCCTCAACATCTAAAATAGCATTATACTTATTATCAATATATCCAAAAACATGAACATCAATAACTGCAAGAACTAATTCTTTTTTAGATTTAAAATAATGATACATTGAGCCTTTATTCATTTTAGCCTTCTTGAGTATCTTATCTACTGACGTAGAATAGTACCCATTGTCATATATCTCTTCAAAAGTAACTGCTAGTAGTTTTTCTTTTGTTGTCATTCTTTCCCTTATTTATATAAAACTATATTTATAGTAAATTGATAATTCAATTTTTAATTTCTTTTTTGTCCTGATTTTGGAGGACTTACCTCTTTTTGTAAATCAATACTAAGATTATGAAAAAATAGTTCGCCGTAATCTGTTGTTCTATTTATTGTCTCATATGCTTGAGATATTGTATTGTTATATCTTACTGCATCTTGAAGTATCTTTAAAATCTTTACAGATTCTAAAAAGTTAACATGGGATGGAGCTTCAACCGGAGATGAATAATACTTATGCATTCTCTCAACTAAATTTTTATTTCTAATTTCAATAAAAACTGACTCAATAGGAGATTTGAAAAATAGGATTTTTTGTTTTACATTAATAGATATATATGTAGTTTCCATACCATAAATTTTTCTTGAAAAAGAGTCAAATAGAAATAGCTTTTTATTATAGTTATTATGAAACAATTCGTACATTAGCTCTAGAATTTTTACTTTTTCTTCTTTTGTATAAAAGTTGCCAATACTAGCAAAACAAAATGTTAATATTGATTTTATAGAATACCATTCAGTTGTGTCATAATCATATCTAAGCATTTGCTCTATTCTTTTTTGTTTTAACTCTTCAATATCAGTAGTTGTTCTTGTTCTATAAACTTTTTTTACTGCTGTATCTCTATACATAGGTCCTGGGAACTGTGCTTGAATTACAAATCTTCTATTATTTTCAAGTTCCATTATATATTCTAATCTACCTAGATAATCTTCATCAATAATTCGTACTTCTTTTTGAGGTATTTGAGTAATTGATTTTATGAACTCTTCACCACTACAACCCTCTTCCCAAATAAAATCTGGATATCTAAATATATTACATATTTTATCTTTCACATCTTTATTAGGTTCTATATCAGATATATGATCAATCCAAGAAGTAACGGTTCTTCTATCTTTTTGTATTAATGATGCAAATTTTGATATACTTAGATTAGATCTTTTAAAAATCTCTATAAACTTTTCAATGCCATTCTTATACGTCATTTTTATTACCTTAAATCAACTTTCCAACATTGTACCAATTTAATACATAAGAACAGATATTGTACATTATTAAATTTAAATATAAAAAATTGTATTTTTTAAAACAAAACTATACAATAAAACTTTTTCAAACTCATGTATAATCAAATACGAAAAAAATATGAAGGATATATATGAGTGCAGGAAAAAGATTTAAAAAAGCATTAAGTGAAGAGAATCCTTTACAAATAGTTGGAGCTGTCAATGCTTATTCTGCTTTACAAGCAACTAAAGTAGGATATAAAGCTTTATACCTTTCTGGAGCTGGAGTTGCAAATTCATCTTATGGATTACCAGATTTAGGTATGACTATGTTAGAAGATGTATGCATTGATATTAGAAGAATAACATCAATTACTGATGTGCCTTTATTAGTTGATGCAGATACAGGTTGGGGACACGCATTTAATATAGCAAGAACTGTAAAAGAGATGACTAAAGCTGGAGCTGCTGGTATTCATATTGAAGATCAAATAGCTGCAAAAAGATGTGGGCACAGACCAAATAAAGAATTAGTATCAACTGAAGAAATGTGTGATCGAATAAGAGCTGCTGTAGATGCAAAAACAGATCTTGATTTTGTAATTATGGCAAGAACTGATGCACATGCAAGTGAAGGTCAAGAAGCAGCTATCAATAGAGCATTAGCTTACGTAGAAGCAGGTGCTGATATGATTTTTGCTGAAGCAATTCATACTTTAAAAGAGTATAAAGAGTTTACTGATGTGATACAAGTTCCAGTACTTGCAAATATAACTGAATTTGGAGCAACGCCTATGTTTACAACTGAAGAATTAGGTTCTGTTGGAATTTCTATGGTTCTTTATCCATTATCAGCATTTAGAGCAATGAATAAAGCTGCATTAAATGTATACCAAGATCTAAGAGAAAAAGGTACTCAAGAAGGTACATTAGAAACAATGCAAACTAGAATGGAACTTTACGATATGTTAGGTTATCACGATTATGAAGAAAAAATGGATTCACTGTTTGCTCAGGGGAAATCTAAATAAATTAAATTAAATCATTTCAATTAGGAAAAGGGGGAAATATGAGTTCTACAAATACAGGGTTTAAACCAAAAAAATCTGTTGCACTTTCAGGTCATGCTGCTGGGAACACTGCAATATGTACAGTTGGAAAATCAGGAAATGACTTACATTATAGAGGATATGATATTTTAGAATTTGCTAATCAATCAGAATTTGAAGAAATTGCATATTTAATCGTATATGGTAAATTACCAAATATATCAGAGTTAAATGAATATAAAGCAAAACTTAAAACATTAAGAGATATTCCAGATGCTGTAAAAACTGCATTAGAACAATTACCTAAAACTGCTCATCCTATGGATGTTATGAGAACAGGCTGTTCAGTACTTGGTGCTATTGAATCTGAAGATGAATCTCATCCAAAAGAAGATGCACAAGCTATAATAGATAGATTAATGGCATCATTTAGTTCAATACTACTTTACTGGTACCACTTTGCTTTTAATAATAAAAGAATTGATTGTAATAGTGACGAAGATTCAATTGGTGGTCATTTTTTATACCTATTACATGGTGAAAAACCAAAAGAATCTTGGGTAAAAGCTATGCACGTATCTTTAATACTTTATGCTGAACATGAGTTTAATGCTTCAACATTTACATCAAGAGTTATCTCTGGTACTAATTCTGATATGTTCTCGTGTATCACTGGTTCAATTGGAGCTTTAAGAGGTCCAAAACATGGTGGTGCAAATGAAGTTGCATTTAGAATTCAAGAGAGATATTCTTCAGCTGATGAAGCAGAAAAAGACATAAAAGAAAGAATGGCTAAAAAAGAAATAATCATTGGATTTGGACATCCTGTTTATACTACAAGTGACCCTAGAAACGTTGTGATTAGAGAAGTTGCAAAAACATTATCTGAAGAAAACAATGATATGCTAATGTATGATGTAGCACAAAGACTTGAAGAAGTTATGTGGGATCAAAAGAAAATGTTTCCAAATCTTGACTGGTATTCAGCTGTTTCATATAACCAAATGGGAATTCCAACAGATATGTTTACACCAATTTTTGTAGTATCTAGAGTTACTGGTTGGGGTGCGCATGTAATTGAGCAAAGAGAAGATGGTAAAATTATTAGACCATCAGCTAATTATACAGGTCCTGAAGATTTAAAATACGTTCCTTTATCACAAAGATAAAACTTACAATTTGCCCCTTTTGGGGCAAAATCTTAACTTATAAAAATACAATTTTTGATTGTCTCAAATTAACTTGTGCCAGCTAAAAGTTGTAGAAATATTAGATTTTTAGGGATAAAAAATGACAAAAAAAATGGATAAAATAATGACAAATGAGAACTACTTAAAAAAACTTGAAGGCTTTGATACAAACTTTTATGATGTTAAAGCTGCTGTTGAAGATATTACTCCTGGTAGTTTTGAAAAACTTAACTATACTTCAAGAGTATTAGCAGAAAACTTAATTAGAAAATGCCCTAGTAAAGATTTAAAGGATTCTTTAATTCAGTTAATTGAAAAAAGAACTGATAAAGATTTTCCATGGTTCCCTTCAAGAGTTATTTGTCATGATATTCTTGGTTTAACTGCATTTGTTGATCTTGCTGGATTAAGAGAGGCTATAGCAAAAGAAGGTGGAGATCCCCAAAAAGTAAATCCAGTTGTACCTACTCAACTAATTGTTGATCACTCTTTAGCTGTAGAGTGTGGCGGTTTTGATCCTGATGCCTTTCAAAAAAACAGAGATATTGAAGATAGAAGAAATGCAGATAGATTCCATTTTATTAACTGGACTAAAGAAGCATTTGATAATGTTGATGTTATTCCTCCTGGTAATGGAATCATGCACCAAATAAACTTAGAAAAAATGTCTCCAGTTATTCACAATATAGATGGTATTGCAAGTCCTGATACATTAGTTGGTACTGATTCACATACTCCTCATGTAGATGCTCTTGGAGTTATTGCAGTTGGTGTTGGAGGATTAGAAGCTGAAAATGTAATGCTTGGAAACCCTTCTTATATGAGAGTACCTGAAATAATTGGTGTTAATATTACAGGAGTAAGAGCTGAAGGAATTACTGCAACAGATATAGCCTTAGCAATGACTTCATTCTTAAGACAAAATAATGTAATATCTGCATTTTTAGAATTCTACGGTTCAGGTATTAAGTATTTAAATTTAGGAGATAGAGCAACTATTGCAAATATGACACCTGAATATGGTGCAAGTGCAGGAATGTTTGCTATAGATGATAAAACTATTGATTACTTAAAAGTTACAGGACGTGAGTCTAAGCAAGTAGAGCTTGTAGAAGCTTATGCTAAAGCTAATGGATTATGGGCTGATCAATTTGAAGGTGCTACATATGCTAGAACTATTGAGTTTAATTTAAGTGAAGTTACAAGATCATTAGCAGGGCCTTCACAACCTCATAAGTTAGTTCCAACTAATACATTAAAAGATGAAGGTATTATTGGTAAGTGGACACAAGATGGTGATAAAATTCCTGATGGTGGTATTTTAATTGCAGCAATTACTTCATGTACTAATACATCAAATCCAAGAAATGTTATAGCAGCAGGACTTGTTGCTAAAAAAGCAAATGAGCTTGGATTAACAAGAAAACCATGGGTTAAGTCTTCATTAGCACCAGGTTCTAAAGTTGCACAAATGTACTTAGAAGAGGCAGGATTATTAAAAGAGCTAGAAAAATTAGGATTTGGAATTGTTGGATTTGCCTGTACTACTTGTAATGGTATGTCAGGAGCATTAGACAAAGATATTCAACAAGAAGTTATAGATAATGATATTTATTCAACTGCGGTACTTTCTGGAAACAGAAATTTTGATGGAAGAATTCATCCATATGTAAAAGAAGCATTTCTAGCCTCTCCTCCACTTGTTATAGCTTATGCCTTAGCAGGTACTATTAGATTTGATATTGAGAAGGACTCTTTAGGAACTGATAAAAATGGTAACCCTGTTACATTAAAAGATTTATGGCCATCAGATGCCAAAATTGATGAAATTGAAAAAGCAGCTGTTAAACCTGAAATGTTTGGTGAAATCTATGATCCAATGTTCGCTAGAAATCCCTTAAATGATATTAAAGTTGATCCTTTTTATAAATGGAATATTCAATCAACTTATATTAATAAACCGCCATATTGGGAAGATGAATATATGTCTATGCCTGAATTAAAAGGTATGAGACCCTTAGGTGTATTCCCTGATAATATCACGACTGATCATCTATCTCCGTCAAATGCCATCTTACCAAGTTCTGCGTCTGGAGAGTATTGTATTTCTAAAGGTCTACCACTTGAAGACTTAAACTCATATGCAACACATAGAGGAGATCATCATACAGCATCACGTGCTACTTTAGCAAATCCAAAACTATTTAATGAAATGGTTAAGGATAAAAATGGTGAAACAAAACAAGGTTCATTAACTAAAATCATGCCAGAAGGTACTGAATCTAGAATGTGGGAAGCTATTGAGACTTATACAAAAAGAAAACAGCCTTTAATCATTATTGCAGGTACAAATTATGGACAAGGTAGTTCAAGAGATTGGGCTGCTAAAGGTGTAAGACTTGCTGGTGTTGAAGTATTAATTGCGCAATCAATTGAAAGAATTCATAGAACAAATTTAGTTGGTATGGGTGTACTTCCACTTCAATTTAAAAATAGTGATACAAGACATACATATGATATAGATGGTTCTGAAACATTTGACATTATTGGTGAAATTGAACCAAGAAATGATTTAATTGTTGTTATGACAAGAGCAAATGGAGAAAAAATTGAATTTTCAGTTCTGTGTAGATTAGATACTTCAGCAGAAGTTGAAGTTTATAAAGCTGGCGGTATTTTACAAAAATTTGCAAAAGATGTGATTGCATCATCAAAAGAATAAAAATATAAACAATTATAAGGACAACTAATATGAGTTATAAACCACAATTTAAAGTAAAAGCGACCTATATGAGAGGTGGAACTTCAAAAGGTACATTTTTCAATATAGCGAACTTGCCAAAAAAAGCACAAGAAAATCAAGAGGCAAGAAATAAACTTCTTCAAAGAATTGTTGGTTCACCAGATGTTTATAAAAAACAAATGGATGGTATGGGAGGTGCTAGTTCTAGCACTTCAAAAGCTATATTAGTAGGTAAAAGTGAAGTAGAAGGTCATGATGTTGATTACTACTTCGGACAAGTAGCTATTGACAAAGATTTCATGGATTGGTCAGGAAATTGTGGAAACTTAAGTTCTGCAGTTGGACCTTTTGCAATTAAAGAAGGTTTAGTAGATGATGTACCATTAAATGGAGTTTGTTGTGTTAAAATTTGGCAAGCAAATATTAAAAAAACTATTCTATGTTATGTTACTATAGAAAATGGTATGGTTAAAGAGATGGGTGATTATGAAATTGATGGAGTTGCTTTTCCTGCCCAAGAGATAAAACTAGAATTTGTTGAACCTGTTGATCAAAGTGAAGAGTTATTTCCTACTGGAAATTTAATTGATGACTTAGAAGTTCCTGGTGTTGGTACTTTTAAAGCCACAATGATAACAGCAGGGATTCCAACAATATTTTTAAATGCCCAAGATATTGGATATAAAGGGACAGAACTTCAAGCAGATATAAATTCAGATATTGAAGCTTTAAAAAAATTTGAAACAATTAGAACAGCAGGAGCTATTAAAATGGGTCTTATTAGTGATCCTCTAGAAGCTAAAACTAGACAACATACGCCTAAAATTGCTTTTGTCTCTCCTGCACAAGATTTTATAACTTCAAGTGGTAAAGAAGTAAAAGCAGAACAAATGGATTTACATGTAAGAGCTTTATCTATGCAACAACTTCATCATGCGATGATGGGAACAGCATCAGTTGCTATTGGCGTTGCGGCATCAATACCAGGAACATTGCCTAATATAGCTTCTGGTGGAGAAGAAAAAGATTCTGTTACTTTTGGTCATCCCTCAGGAGCAATTAAAGTAGGTGCTTCAATTTCAAAAGATGGTAATAAATATATTGTAAAAAAAGCCAGTATGAGTCGAAGCGCAAGAATTATAATGGATGGTGAAGTTCATGTACCTTCTGAAATTATGGATTAGTAAATAGGCTAAGCCTATTTTACTAATTTAGAAATTTCTTTAAATTTAGGATGTTTAGCATTAACTGTTAATTCAAATAGTAAAGATTCATATGTAGTTGGAATAACACCAGCTTGTATTAATCTTTGCAATGCGACATCAGTATCATTTTGTTTTCGTGAAGTAACACAATTCGTTACTAAAACTGGCTGTAGTCCAGCTGCTAATAAGTCTAAACAAGTTTGTAAAACACAAACATGTGTTTCAATACCCGCAACTATTACTTTTGATTTCCCTGATGTTTTAATTGCTTCAAGAGTAGGTTCATTTTTACAACAAGAAAATGTAGTCTTTTCAAAATGAGGATAAGAATCTACTAGTTCTCTTAGACTTGGAATTGTTTCACCAATACCTTTTTTATACTGCTCATTTACAATAAAAGGTACTTCATGAAGTTGTAAACCTTTTACTAAAGTAATTAAATTTTTTTCTACTTCTTCATTATTTGTCATATGTGGGTACAGTCTCTCTTGTACATCTACTAAACAAAATAAACAATCATGTACATCAATTCTCATTTTTAATTCCTTTTTTAATTTAAACTATTTAAAAGCAATCTTTTCTGCACGTTCTAATAACTCTTTGGCACCTTGATCTATAAAAGTTTGAGCTAAAGTTCTTCCTACTGTTTGGAAATCATTAATATCTGCTGTTATATCTTCTTCAATATATTCACTACCATCAGGCATACCAACAATTGCTTGAACTCTAATAGAACTTTCATCAATAATAGTTGCTTTTACACCAATAGGTACTTGACAGCCACCTTGTAAAGCATCTACAAATCCTCTTTCGATTGTTGATTCTATATGTGCATCTTTGTCATTTAATACTGATACAAGCTTCACAATTTCTGAATTTGTTGTAGTTTCAATTCCAAGTGTTGCTTGTCCCATAGATGGAATCATCTTCTCTGTTGAAATAGGAGAAAAGTGTTTTACTTCATTTTCTATTCCAAGCTTTTGAAGTCCAGTTGCAGCAAGAATAATAGCATCATATTCTCCAGCATTTAATTTTGCAATTCTTGTATTAATATTTCCTCTTAAATCCTTAAGTTGTACATCAGGTCTTAGTAGTTTTAAAGCCATTCTTCTTCTTAAACTTGTAGTTCCTACAACTGCACCCTTTGGTAAATCATCTAAAGAAATATACTTATTACTTAAAAAGGCATCTCTAGGATCAAACCTTTTAGTAACTGCTGCTAATTGTAAGCCCTCTTCAAATTTAGTAGGCACATCTTTTAAAGAGTGTACAGCTAAATGAGCTTCACCATTTAACATAGCAATCTCAAGCTCTTTAGTAAAAAGACCTTTCCCACCAATTTTTGCCAAAGGAACGTCTAATATCTTATCACCTTTAGTTACAAACTCTTGAAGCTCTATTTCCATATCTGGGTAAAACTTTTTTAACTCCGCTTTTATATATTCACTTTGCCATAAAGCTAATTGACTTCTTCTTGTAGCTATTACTAATTTATCCATTTTATAATTTCCCTAATGTCTTAAATTTTAATTTACTTTGATCTTTTTTACCATTTATAAAAATTGTAGGTGTACCTTGTACCATAACATCCTCTCCAAGTTTTACATCATTAAAAATTTCTTTACTTATCTTTTCATCATTTACATCTTCAAGAGTAATATTTGTTTCAAATTCTTTATTAAAAGCATCTAATATTTTTTTAGTATTTCTTTCTTTATCACTAAAATAATTACTCCAATCTATTGTGTAAGTTCTTAATTCAATATCTGCTATTCCTTTTGCTTTTGCAACATTCATTAATGAAACTAAAGTTTTTGCAGCAGGATGAAGTCTAAGTAATGGAAAATGATAATAATATAAAGCAACTTCTTTTTCATTCTTTTTAACATGATTTATTATTTTTGGTATAGAACTTATACAATAAGGACACAAAGGATCTGAAAAAACAACTATTTTATCTTTTGCATTATGATTACCTGCTATAAGTTTACTTTTATCATAATATTTTATAGAAAGACTCTCTTCCATAAACTCTTTAAAAGATATACCGTTTATATCAAATAATTCGGGTGAAATTAGTTCTGCATTTGCAAATACAATATCTTTTGCTTTTACTTCATTCCCCTTCATACTAGCTGTTACATTAACTATATAGCCAAACCAACCCTCAAGTGGTAATTGTTTTTTAGAATCAATTGAAACTGATTTCAATTTAATTTTTTTATTTTTTGAAAATCTTTTCTTTTCAAATTCTATTACTTTTTTATCAATATCATTAGCATTTAGGTTTAAACTAATAAAAAATACTGCAATGATAAGTACCTTTAAAGTTGATAACATAAAATCTCCTTATTTTAATTATTTTTGAATTTGCGACATTATATTCTACAAAAACTTAAAAATTATAGATATTAAGTTTTTGTTTTTACTGTAATCTTTTTGATATCAAATAACTCTTTTGCCTTATTTAACATAGCGGAGTTTAATATATCATTTAATTGAAGCTCTTTTTGAGATGGTGCGGGATTAGAACTTTTGTTCATATCAGCTACACAACCTGAACCAATTTCAATATCCTCAACCATTGAACCAGCATCATTAGAATTATCTTCTATATTTATATCATTAACTGTATTATCATTTATAGAAGTGTGTGAACTATTTATATTTTTATTATTTTCTTGTGGAGGAATCTTCCTTTATAAAATCTAAGTCAATATCATTTCCAAATACATCATAAATAAATGTTTTTATAATTCCAAAATGTTTAAAAAGAAATTTTCTTTCTTTATCTTGAGCATAAGATGATATTTGAAGTTTTTTATTATCAAAACTTTTATATATAAAGTTCTTTTCAAATAATTCTCCAAGTTCATAGTCTCTTTCAAAAACTTTTGCAGTTAAGTCTTTATATAACTTAATATTTGGATTTAATTCTTCTATCTTTTGTACTTCTTTTATAACAGGTTCTTCTACTATTTGAGGACTTTGAACTTGTTCTGAGCTAATTGCTATTGGAGTTTGTATAGCTTCATCAAAAGGTGTTTCAAAAGGATTACTAGGAAGTTCTTGTATAGGTTCTACTGTTTGAATAGCATTAATACTATCTAAAGATATTGTACTTTCTTGTTCTTCTTGAATAACTTCTTTTTCTAAATCTTGATTCATCTGTTTTTTATTTTGATGATACTCTTGATTTAAAGGTACTATTTTATCATCATAAGCGTGATTAAGATCATTATGTGCATGCTGTACAACTTTTTCTTTTGATATTGCTTCTTTTATAACAGGTTTAATTTCTACTTCTTCGACTTGATTTATAATCTCATCAATGCTCTTTAAATTCGTAGCTTCAATCATTTTTGATAAAGTTAAAATAAGAACAAAACCACCATCAGAATTTAAAGATAATAGATGCTTTGCATCACTTAAAATTCTAAAAAATCTATCAAAAAGCAATAAATTAAATTTTGAATCTTTATTAAGCATCTTATCTTTTAAATAAATAGTCATCTCATCACAAACTTGAGATATTTCATAGTTTTCAAGCTCTTTAACTAAATCAATAATATCTTCTTTTTGCAATATGATCTTAAAAAGTTTATCCATTAAAGCAGGTTCAATAAGTCCTAGCATATCTACAATTGCATTTGTTGTAATTTTACCTTTTGAAAAAATAATAGCTTGGTCAAGTAATGTTAGAGTATCTCTTAGACTTCCTTGTCCACTTCTTGTTAATATTTCTAAGGCTGGTGTTTCAAAATCTATATTTTCTTCATGTAAAATATGTGAAAGATGATGAATAACATCAGTTGAAGCTATTTTATTAAATCTAAAATGTTGAGTTCTACTTAATATTGTTGCTGGTAATTTTAAAGGATCAGTAGTTGCAAGTATAAACTTTACAAATCCTGGAGGCTCTTCTAAAGTCTTAAGTAAGGCATTAAAAGCTTGAGGTGTAAGCATATGAACCTCATCGATTATAAAAACTTTAAATCTAGCCGAGCTTGGTTTATATTTTGTATGTTCTATTAAATCTTTGATATCATCAATACCACGATTTGAAGCTGCATCCATCTCTATAACATCAAGATGCCTATTTGTATTTGCACTTTGACAATTTTCACAAGTCTCACAAGGTCTTGAAGTTGGACCAGTTGAACATAAAAGTGCTTTTGCCATAATCCTAGCAGTTGAAGTTTTACCACTTCCTCTTAATCCACTAAACAAATATGCATGTGATAATCTATTTGAATCTAAAGCTAAAGAAAGAGTTTGAGATATTGTACTTTGTCCAACTAAATCTTCAAATCTTTTTGGTCTATATTTTAATGCTAAAACTTTCTTTTCTACTACTTGATTCTCACTCATTTATATCCCTTACTACAATTTTACCGCCATCTTTCCAATCTTGTAAAATCATATTTATCATATCTTTTTTTATTTCACCAGTATAAAATACTTCTATACTAAGCTCTCCATTATTTGTATGTCCATTTTGCAAACTAAGATTTTCAAGTCTTTTTGCTATAGCGCTACCAGTCTCAATAAGTTGTATCTTAGCACCCATAATCTCTTTTATAAGATCACTAACTAAAGGGTAATGAGTACATCCTAAAACTATAGTATCTACACTATTGTTTTTCATTGGTTTTAACCATGAAGAAAGCATAGAAAAAGTCTCTTTATGTGAAATTTTACCATCTTCTATTTGCTCAACTAAACCTTCACAAGCTTGTTCAAAAACATCTACTTTATGTTCATTAGAAAGTTTATTTAGTAAAAGTTGATATTTTTCACCATTTAAAGTTGCAGGAGTAGCTAAAACTCCAACTCTTTTTGAAACACTATTTTGCATAGCAGGTTTTATTCCAGGTTCTGTTCCTATTACAATTAACTTAGGGAACTCTTGTCTTAAATACTTTATAGCAGCAGATGTTGCTGTATTACAAGCAACTATCAAAACATCTATATCATGCTTTTTTATTAAAAAACTAGTGACATCTATACTATGTTTTAGTATCTGCTCTTTTGACTTTTGTCCATAAGGTGCAAACAAAGTATCTGCAATATAAAAAATCTGTGCACCCTTGAAGTTTTTTGTTATAGCTTGTACAACAGTCAAACCACCAAGACCAGAATCAAAAACACCAACTTTCAAATAAAACCTTTTTCTTAATTCCTAAGAGTATATCTAAAAAGTTATAACTACTTTGTTAAAAAATATAGCTCTTTAAAATCATTTCTCTAAGCCTATAAGAGTTAGCATGCTTTACATGACCTATCCAGCTTTGAATACTTTGTTTAACAATTTCTAATTCATGATTTTTATTTTGGTACTGTTTATATTTTTTATCTAGTTTTTTAATATATCTTTTTACAGTTGATTTGTTTACTAAAGTATAATCTCTAAAAAATCTAAAGCCTAAAAAGTTGACTCCATCGCTTACTTTGTATACTCTTGATTTATTTTCATGAATTTTCAAATAAAAGTCTTCTAAATAGTTTTCAATTAATTTTTTTATACTATTTAAAACTCTTTTATCATTATGAAATATAACAAAATCATCACAATATCTAATATAATATTTAACTCCTAGTTTCTCTTTAATAAAATGGTCAAAATCATTTAAATAGATATTTGCAAATATTTGACTAGTAAGATTTCCAATAGGAATACCATTTTTAAGACCATTTATACAACTATCAAACTTAGAATCTATTATAAGTTTTACTAAGTTTAGACTATCTTTGCATTTTATTTTTCTTTGTATTTGAGAGTATAAAATTTCATGATTTATATTATGAAAATATTTTTTTATATCACATTTTAAAACATACTCATTTTTCTTTGCAAAACTTTTATATCTTTGTATTGCTAAGTGTGTACCTTTTCCTTTTATGCATGAGTATGAATCATGGATAAAACTTTTTTTAAATATAGGTTCAAGTATATTCATCAAAGCATGATGAACAACTCTATCTTTATATGGTGCAGCTGTTATAAGTCTTTTTTTAGAGTCATTGATAAAAAACTCTTTGTAAGCACTAGGTTTATATTTTTTAGTTTTTAACTCTTCTTGTAAGCTTATAAGATTTTTTTCTAAGTGTAAATCAAAAACTAAAGTAGAATCTCTATATCTTTTTCCTTTTCTTGATTTCCTACTAGCTTCAATTAAGTTTTCAAAACTTGTTATCTTAGAAAATAGATTATTTAATCTTTTGGGCATAGTTTATATACTTTATCCAAGAGCCAAGTTCTAAACCTATATCGTTTATAGCTTTAGAGATAAACTCATATCTTTTTTGTGAAAAAAGTTTTAAATCAAAACATAATCGTACTAAATACCTTAAATTTTCGAGTTTTATATTCAGACTATTTAAATACTCTAATTTCTGCTTTGAATAATAAGCTTTAAGTATCAACTCTTGAATATCAAGTAAAGAGTTTTCTATTCTATCAGAGAGTAAAAACTTTTGATTTCGTGGGAATTTATTTAAAATAGGAATCAAATATAAAAGTAAATCATAGTTTTTATTTAATATTTTTATATTATCTTTCAAAAAATTTCTCCTATTAAATTCCTTTGGGTAAAACCCAAAGGTAAAAAATCATTAAGTGTTACGAGTCCTGGTGAGAAAAAACCCTATATAGCCGTTACGATCATAAGGTTTGTAGAGAATGTCATAAGAAGAATCGAACCTATCTTCATGACTGCTGTACCAAGAACCACCTTTAATAACTTTTCTACTTTGACTATAATCAGAACTTGTCCATTTCCATACATTTCCACTTATATCACAGATACTGTTTTCATTATCACCATCATAGCTTGAAAAAGCACCGACTATTGCTGTTTTTCTCAAGTTTAAACCTACTGAGTTATTACATTTTTTACTATCAAAATCATTTCCCCAAGGGTA
>JAAETO010000028.1 GCA_024228275.1 Arcobacter sp. | reverse complement strand
TGTATTTCACGATAGTAACTTACTTCGTTTATCAAAAAGCGATAAAAATATTAAAGATATATTATATATAGATATATAAAAATAAAACCCAACTTTATTTCTGTAGATTTTTATCTACTAAATACATTTATATCAAAAATGTGTAATTTTCTTAATCTACCTTTAGTAGCATGGACTATAGATACAAAAGAGAAAGAAAAAAAAGCTTTTTCTTTTGTAGATAATATTATTTTCGAATATATAAAACCAGAAAAAAGAACTTAATTATTCAAACAAAATAGGAATAACTGAAGCAACTAAAAGAATTGCCATTAAGATATTGAATCTTTTTACTGAGCTTTCATTTTTTATGTCGCTGCTGTGATTCCAAAAGATGAAATAGATTTGTCAAATACAAATTTACCATATTTTTATATGCCTGAAGCTTTATATGCAACTTTTACTTTAAAAGGAAAATATGGAGATATGTTAAGATTTGTTCAGTGGGCTTACCACGATTGGTTGCCAAATAGTGGCTACGAAACTACAACAAATCCTTCTTATTCAGTCTTTAAAAAGAATCATTTTTTAGAAGAAGATGGAAAATTTGAAGCAAAATATTATTTACCTATTAAGTTTGAGTAAGCTTTTTATTCTTAAATAAGAAAAATTCGCTTTGTTTCAAATGAATTTGATGAAGAATCAGATAGAATAATCAGAAATATTAAAAAAGATTGAATATGAGCACAGAAAAGAAAATACTCTTTTTATTTTTATCCTTAATTACTTTGATAATTACATGTGTATTTACTCATGTAGGTGACTTTGTAAAAGATGATAAAACAAATATAAAAGTAAATGAACAAATTAATAGTGAGCCTGATGCATTAAAAACTTTAATTAATAAAATAAAATCTTTTAGATTAAGAGAAGATGAAGAATCTAAAAAAGAAATTTTAGAAAACAAAAAAGAATTAAATAAGAGCTCAACCTTAGATGATAATTTAGAAAAGAAAGAAGAAATAGAAACGGTTAAAGAAAAAGAGGTAGAAGTTGAACAAAAAGAATTAAGTGACGATATCTCTAATAATAAGATAGAAGAAGAGTTAGAAAAACAGAGCATTGAAAGTGAACTTGTACAAGAAGAGGAAAAAATACTACCTCCTCTTATAACTTTAGATAAAAGATATAGAAGAACTGGAAATGAAAAATTAATTCAAAATTTATCAAGAGAGTCTCAGGAGATACAATTAAGATTTAATGATTATATAAAACAAAATCCTATTATTTTTAGAAGAGTTAGTGATAAGATTACTAAAAAAAGTAATAAGAGTATTCAAACAGTTGCATTAATTTTAGAAGAGTATCCAAATATAAAGATTGAAGTTGCTGGACATACTGATTCAGCTGGAGCTGCTAAATTAAATCAAAGAATCTCGGAAATGAGAGCTTTGTCTGTAAAAAATAAATTGATTTCTTTGGGAATTAGTAAAGAAAGAATTAAAGCTAGAGGTTATGGTGAAGGTATTCCTTTGGTACAAAACAGCTCAAAAGGTTATTCTCAAATAAACAGAAGAGTAGAATTTAATATAATAGAGGAATAAAAAGTGATAGAAATAGCATCTCAAATAGTACTTTGCTTAGTAATAGCAGCATTTTTAGGTTTTTTGATAGGTTTTATACTTGGAAAATCAAAAGGAACAGATAATAAATCTCTTTATAACACAAATTCAATATCTTATGGTGGAGCTCAAGGTAATATTTATAATAAACCATTAATAAGAAGTTCTCCAAGACCAATGGGAAAAGATGATCTTCAAGAAATAGAAGGAATTGATACTGAACTTGAAGATAAATTAAATGAATTAGGAATTTTTCATTTTGATCAAATTGCAAAATGGAATGCTAAAAATTGTCATTGGGTAGAAGAATTTTTTATTCTAGAGGATAATCAAATAAAAGAGGCTAATTGGATAGAACAAGCCAAGGGTTTATCTAAAATATAATAAATTAGTTTAAGATTTTATCTTTTATAAGATTTTTTATGCAAATATCAATCATTTCATAAACTTTATCATAACCTTCAAAGCCATCAAAAAAGTAAGGATCAGGAACATCTTTTCCTTCATATATTATAGATTTTGCTTTCATGATAGTCCTATTTTAATAGTTTTTCTAACTCTTTTGATCTCTTTTAAATCAAGCTCTTTTTCAATAAGTTCTTTATTATCATCTCTTATTACTTCACCCCAAGGAGATACGATACCACTACTACTTGCCATATCATCATTTGCGCTATTTGCAGCCACTACATAACACTGATTAGCAAGAGCAAGTGCATTGGTTAATGTTTCATAGTGAGCTTTTCTTTCAGCTCCCCACATAGATGGATTTATTATTAAGTCTACTCCTAGAAGTTTTAGCCAATATTTTGTAAATCTAAGCTCAAAACATATTAATGCTGCTACTTTAATTCCATCAATTTCAAATATCTTTATATTATCTTCTTTTCCTTCTTTAAAGTTTTCATGTTCATTACCTAATGGAAATAGTTTATATTTTGATTGTCTATGAACTATTTTTTTATTATGAAAAATATAAAGAGTGTTAAAGTACTCTAAGTCTTGTTTTTGAATAAAAGAAATAGCAATAGTTTTATTTTCTGATAATTGTTTAATTTCATTTATAATTTTAGAAGTAAAATAAGATGCTTCATCCATTCGTTCATAACAAAAACCTGTTAAACAAAGTTCAGGGGCAACTATAAAAGAGCCCTCTTCGCATGAAGAGATTAGCTCTTTTAATTTTATATAATTTTTATTAAAGTCATTAGTTGTTTTAGTTTGAAGTGCTACTAAGTTCATCTTTCGCTTCTTTTATTAAGTCATTTAATTTATTTTCATAATCTTTTGCTAATAGTTCATCTGTTGATTCAAATCTTGTTACAAGAACAGGAGTTGTATTTGATGCTCTTACTAATCCCCATCCATTTTCAAATATAACTCTAACTCCATCAACATCTATAATATCAATAATCTTTGGGAAATCAGAAGGAGGATTTTTTAATAACTCTTTGATTTTATCTACAAGTAAAAACTTTTCATCTTCAGTTGTTTCTACTTTAATCTCTTCTGTTGAGAAAGTTTTTGGAAGTGCATCTATCTCTTTATCAATATCCATTTCATTATAAATTAATTCTAAAAGTCTAAATGTTGCGTATACTGCATCATCAAATCCAAAATATCTGTCATTAAAGAATATATGACCTGAAACCTCAGCTGCTAAATCGGCATTTACCTCTTTTAGTTTAACTTTTAGGTTAGAATGTCCAGTTTTATACATGATAGCTGTACCAGATTCATTGATAATATCATACATAACTTGAGTACATTTAACTTCACCAACTATAGTTGGATTATCCATAGTTTTTGCAAATAATAAGGCCATGATATCGCCTTTTACATTATTCTTTTTAGTTAAGAAAGCAATTCTGTCTGCATCCCCATCATAAGCAAAACCATATTCATAATCACCTTCTAAAGCTTTCATAATATCTTTTAAGTTTTTTTCTTCGCTTGGGTCTGGATGGTGATTAGGAAAAGTTCCATCTGGTTCACAGAAAAGACCATCATAGTTTAATTCTAATCTATCTAAAATAGTTGTAAGTACAGTATCTGCAACACCATTTCCACAATCAATTATAAATCTTTCAGGCATAGCTTTTAAGTGTGCAAATTCTTTTACCATATAGTCTATGTATAAAGATTTAACATCAATCTTATGATTTGTATCATTATCTTCAATTGTTACATCACTTGCAATAATATCGTCACCTAAAGCATAGATATCATCACCAAAGAAAGGTTTTTTATCTAAAGTAATTTTAAATCCATTATAGTTACTTGGATTATGGCTACCTGTAATCATAACAGAAGCATTTGGCTGAATAGTTTTTCCTTCTACTTCAAAGTTTTGATAGTTTCCAAAATAATTAACTCCAGTTGCTACCATATCCATATTTAAGACAGTACACCCAGCTTTGTTAAATCCACTTGCTAAATAAGAGAATAATTCCGGTGAGTGAGTTCTTGCATCATATCCAATTGCTACATATGACTCATTTTGAAATTTTTCAAAAACTTTTTTTCCTAAGAAATATCCAATAAGTTTTACAGACTCGCTATTAAGCTCATCTCCAACAATACCTCTAATATCATACTCTCTAAAAATTGATTTATTTACCATTTGATATTTTTCCTTTAATGTTCATGGTGATGACTTTTTCGAATTATATCACATTTATAATTATTCTCTAGTTTAATAAGAGACGCTTTTTTTTCTAAATCTGCCATATATGTTCCAAGTTTTCCATCAGATTTAATTACTCTATGACATGGAATAATTATACTTATCATATTTTTACTATTTGCATTAGCTACTGCACTTGAAGAATTTGGATTTTTTAAAAGAACTGCCTCTTCTTTATAAGTTATAGTTTCTCCATAAGGAATAGACATTAAAATTTTCCAAACACTTTGCTGAAAGGATGTTCCAACTAGTTGTAAAGGAATAGTAAAATCAGACCTTTTCCCTTCAAAATACTCATTAATCTCTTTTTGTAGGCATTCAAAATATTTATTATGTGCAGGAATTGCTTCTGCATTAAAAAAAACTTGTACTCTTTTTACTTGTTCTTCTATATTATTTTGTCCAAAAAAGTTTAATATACATACTCCTTTGTTTGTAGCGGCACAAAACATATCACCTATAGGTGTTTTTATAACTGTAGTTGCAATAATATTTTTCTTTATAGCTTTATATTCTCTCATTAGAATCCTTTAAAATTCGATTTTAACATAAAGAAATTAAGATATAATAGAAACTTACTTTAGTAAAAAGATTTTTATTTTTTTGTAGGATCTCAAATGATAGAATTATCAAACTTATATTTATTTTTGTTAGCTTCTTTTTTATTATGTTTATCTCCAGGACCAGATAATATATACGTACTTACTCAAGGAATAACAAAAAGTAAAAAAGCTGCTATTGTTACTACTTTGGGATTATGTACTGGTATTATATTTCATACTAGTGCTGCTGCTTTTGGTATATCAATGATTTTTAAGACCTCTGAACTTGCATTTACTATTGTTAAGTATGCAGGAGCTTTATATCTTATTTATATAGCTTTTCAAACCTTTAAACATAGAAATGAAGCTATAGATTTAAGTGTTCAAGATTCTAGTGAAGAGCTTAAAAAACTTTATATAAAAGGCTTCATAATGAATATTTTAAATCCAAAAGTCTCTATTTTCTTTTTAGCTTTTCTTCCTCAGTTTGTGAAAGTTTCAAGTGCTAATGTGCCTTTACAAATGATTATATTAGGTTTAATATTTATGTTTATGACTATTGTAGTTTTTTCTTCTATAGGTATTGCAGGGAATATATTAAGTTATAAACTTTTAGAGAAACCAAATATTGTAAAATATATGAATATTTTAACCTCTTTTGTTTTAGTTAGCTTAGGTATTAAATTAGCTTTATCTTCTAGATAGTATAAATAAGTAAAAGTTTTAAGATAGGAATATTCTCCTATCTTATTTGACCTTGTCCATAAATTTTGTATTTAAATGTTGTTAAGTCATTTATACCCATTGGACCTCTAGAGTGAAGTTTATTTGTAGAAATACCAACTTCTGCTCCTAATCCAAAAGCTGCTCCATCAGTAAATCTTGTACTAGCATTTGCATAAACACAAGCTGCATCAACTTCATTTAAAAATCTGTTGACTATTGAGTAGTTTTCACTGATAATTGCCTCAGAATGACCAGAACCAAATTTGCTTATATGATGTATCGCATCTTCAACATTTTCAACAACTTTTATACTTAATATATTTGCTAAATATTCTGTATCATAATCCTCTTGAGTTGCACATTGGATATCTATGAATTTTTTAGATTGATCACAACCTTTAAGTTCTGTACCATATCTTTGATATGCTTCATGAAGTGGTGGTAAAATATATGCTGCAACTTCTTTATGTACTAGTAGAGTTTCCATAGCATTACAAACTCCTGGTCTTTGAACTTTTGCATTTATAGCAATTTGAATAGCCTTTTCATGGTTTGCATCCTTATCAATATAAACATGACAAAGTCCTTTATCATGTTTTACTACAGGAACACTAGAGTTTTCACTTACATATTTAATTAAAGCTTCACCACCTCTTGGAACTATTAAATCAACATATTTGTCTTGTTTTATTAAGTTTGCAACTCCATCTCTTGTTGAATCTGGTAATAAAGCTATTGCTTGTTCTGGTAGTTTATTTTTAGCTAATACACTTCTTAAAACATTTGCAATTGCTTTATTTGAATGTTCTGCTTCTTTTCCACCTTTTAAAACACAAACATTGCCACTTTTAAAACAAAGAGCAGCTGTATCAGAAGTAACATTAGGTCTACTTTCATAAATAATACCAATAACTCCAATTGGTATAGATACTTTTTGTATATTTAAACCATTTTCCGTAACCCAACCATCTAAGTTTCTTCCTACAGGTTCTTTAAGAGTTGCTATTTCTTTAATTGCATCTGCCATATCTTTTACTCTATCACCAGTAAGTAATAGCCTATCTAAAAGTGCATCATCAAGAGGAGCAAGTCTTCCTGCACTCATATCTTTTTGATTACAACTTACAATAAAGTCGCAATGCTCAATCAAAGCATCAGCCATTTCATTCAGGACTTTATTTTTTGTTGCACCACTAAGTGTTGCTATTTCTCTACTAATCTTTTTTGATTCTTCTAAAAATTGCTTCATACAGTATTCCTATAAATGTTATAATTTTGATTATTTTATCTAAATAATTCTTTTTTTTAATAAAAGATGTTTGAAGAGAGTGTGTTTTAAAGGCAGTAAAGGTTTTACTGCCTAAATATTATTATAATTGCGCGTTAATTTTGTCAGTTAATGCTTGCTTAGATTGTGCCCCAATTACTTGGTCAACAACTTCTCCATCTTTCATAAATAAAATTGTTGGAACTGATCTAACTCCGTATTTAACTGCTAAATCTTGTTGTTCGTCTGTATTTACTTTACAAATATTTGCTTTTCCATCAAATTCACCTGCAAGTTCATCAATTACAGGAGCAATCATTCTACAAGGTCCGCACCAAGGTGCCCAAAAATCAACTAAAGATACGCCATTATTCACTATAGTTTCAAAATTTTCTTGTGTTAAATCTATATATTTACTCATTATTTATCCTCAATATTTTTTAATTTAAAAATAATATCCTAATAGATTAAATTTGTCAAAATATTTTTAATGTTATTATCCTATTTTAACAAGATATCTACCAACTGCTTTACCTTCTAACAAAGCAGAATAAGCATCTTTAATTTCATAAATTGATATTTCATTTGTAATATTGTCTAGTGAACTAATTTTAAAATCACTAGCAATCTTTTCCCATGCGGCAATCTTTTTCTCTATTTTAGCTTCTACTGAATCTATACCAATAAGTCTAACACCTCTTAAGATAAAAGGAAATACATTTGTTGATAATTCAAATGAGGCAGTTAATCCACAACAAGTTGCTACTCCGTCGTATTTTAAAGTTTTAAGAGCTTCTGATAAAATATTTCCGCCAACTGTATCAATTACTGCATCAAATCTTTCACTCACCATTGGCTTCTTATTTTCAATATCAAAAGTATTTCTTAAGATTACTTCTTTTGCTCCTATTTCTTTTAAAAATGGTATCTTATCTTCTTTCCCAGATATTGCTACTACGTCAAAGCCTAGTTTACTCAAAATTGAAACAGCTATACTCCCTACTCCACCAGTAGCTCCTGTAACTAATACTTCTCCAGAAGTAACTCCATTATTTAATAATTCATTTACTGATAAAGCAGCTGTTAATCCTGCTGTTCCATAGGTCATAATTTCTTTGTCGCTTATTCCTTTAGGTTTTTTTACTACCCAAGAAGCAGGTACTTTTACAAATTCACTATGTCCTCCATTTGTGTTCATACCCATATCATATCCAGTTACTAAAACTTCATCACCAACGCTAAATTTAGAAGAGTTACTTTCACTTACAGTTCCTGCAACGTCAATTCCAGTAACATGAGGAAAAACTCTAGTAACACCTGGATTTCCAACTGAACTTAGTGCATCTTTAAAATTTAATGATGAATATGTAGTTTTAATTAAAACTTCATCCTCTTCTATTTTTGGTATATCAATCTCTTTTACACCTGATTCAAATTTTTTTGCTTCTATTTTATCAACAATATATGCTTTCATTTTAGTCCTTTATTTACTTATGCAGAAATTTTAGCTAAAATATACCTAAAGAACAAGAACTTACAAAAAAGATAGGTACTATCTAAAAAGATACTAAGGACTTAAATGGTTAAAAAAATTGAAAATACAATAATTGAAAAATGTCCAGTAGAAACTGCACTTGACGTACTAGCAGGCAAATGGAAAATATTAATATTATGGTATTTAAGAAGTGAAACAAAAAGATTTAATGAATTACAAAAGTTACTTCCTAGAACAACTCAAAAAATGTTAATACAAAAATTAAGAGAGCTTGAAGAAGATGGTATTGTTCATCGAGAAGTTTATCCTGTTGTTCCTCCAAAAGTAGAATATTCATTAACCACGTATGGACATACCTTAAAACCTATTTTAAAACAGTTATATTTGTGGGGTGAGATACATAAAGATAAAAATCAATAGATATTCTTCTTTTTCATTAAAAAATATATAATAGTACTTATTCCCGCACTTGAAAGCATCATAATCATAATCATAATTTGATATCTTACAGCAATAAGTGGATCAATTCCTGATAGTATCTGTCCTGTCATCATACCAGGAAGTGCTACAACTCCAACAGCTAGTAATGAGTTTATTTGAGGAATCATACAGGCTTTAAAGGCTATGTGTCTAGATTTTACAAAATCTACATCTCTTTGAGTCTCTTTTTCAAATCTTTCTATTGCTAAAGATAAAGCATTCATAGTATTTGCAAATATCATTCCTGCAATAGGTATAACATATCTTGGTTCATAAATAGTATCTAAATCTAAAACAAAAACTGTAATTAATAAAAGATTTATTAATCCAGCCGCGCTAATAGCTAAAAAAATATGTGTGTAGTGCTTTAGTGATCTATCATTTGTATTTCTAAGACTAATCAAAGAAGATACTGCAATCATAAATATAATTATAAAAATTCCAAGAAACGTATTCTTTTCATCAAAAATATATATAAGGACATAACCAATAAGAATAAGCTGTATTAACATTCTTACAGTAGAAATTATAATTTCAGATTTATCATTTGTCCATTTATTATAAAAGTACCATACAAAAATTAATGGTATTAAAGTAAGGGATAAACTAAAAAATGAGATAGTCTGCATTTTTTAGCTTTTTAGTAAGTCCTTTAGACTATCTTTAGGATCTTTTCCTTCAAGTACAAGTTTAACTTCGTTTGCTATTGGAGTATAAATATCATGTTCTTGTGAAAGTTTATATATAGCTTCTGATGTTTTAACACCTTCTGCTACTTCACCTAGTTCTTCTAATATAGTCTCTAAGGTTTTACCTTTAGCTAGACCTATTCCAACTCTAAAGTTACGGCTAAGAGTAGAACTAGCAGTTAAAAAAAGATCTCCTGCTCCACTTAATCCAATAAAACTCTCATCTTTAGCACCAAAGTGACGACCAAATCGTTGCATTTCAACTAAACCTCTAGAGATTAAAGAAGCTCTTGCATTAAAACCTAAATCTAAACCATCACATATACCTGATGCAATTGCAAGTACATTTTTATAGGCACCTGTTATTTCTGCACCAATTACATCACTGCTATAATAAGTCTTTAAAAAGTCCGGGAAAAAGGGTTCAAATTCTTTATATAAAGTTTCATTCTTAGAGTTAATTACAATTGCCGCTGGAAGCCCTTTTATTACTTCTGCTGCAAAAGATGGTCCTGAGATATAACCTATATTCTCATCTGGAACAAAATCTTCATATATTTCATTTAAAAATTGAGCACTTGATGCTTCAATTCCTTTAGAAGCTACGAGAATCTTTTGTCCTTTGAAAACAAAATTCTCTTTTAGCCAATCTCTAATTTGTTGTGCTGGGATAGCTATAATTAAATATTCACAATTCATTGCAGTATCTAGATTTACAAAATTTTTGATATCTCTTTTTGTTCTAGATGTTATTAGACACTCTTGTTTTTGGCTTAGTGCAAAATGAAGAGCTTGTCCCCATTTACCTGCACCAATTACTGCAATTGAATTTTTTTTCATTTATGCCTCATTCTTATGAAAGTCTTTGTTTTAAAAGTTCATTTACTTTAGCAGGATTTGCTGTACCTTTAGATGCTTTCATAGTTTGACCTACAAAGAATCCAAGCAGTTTTTCTTTTCCAGCTTTATATTGTTCTACTTTGTCTTGATTTGAAGCTAAAATTCCATCAATAATCTCTAAAATTGCGCCATCATCAGATACTTGTTTTAATCCAAGCTTTTCAATTACAGTATCAACTTCCATATCTGCATTCTGCATTAAGAAATCAAGAACTTCTTTAGCTGCTTTTCCTGATATTGTTCCATCTTCAATTGATTTTACTACACTTGCTAATTTTTTAGCTCCAACAGGAGAAGATTCTAAAGTTACACCATCAACTAATCTTGATGCTAACTCTACAGTTAACCAAGTAGAAGCATTTTTACCTGAAATTCCTTCTTTCATCATATCATCAAAGAAGTTAGCCATTTCAAGTGACGCTGTAATAACTGAAGCATCATACTCTTTAATTCCGAAATCTTTTACAAATCTTTCTTTCTTCTCATCTGGAAGTTCAGGAATAACTGAATATTTTTCCATCATCTCATCTGTAATAATTACAGGTAATAAATCTGGATCTGGAAAGTATCTATAATCAGCCGCATCCTCTTTACCTCTCATAGAACGTGTTTCGCCCTTTTCTGGATCAAATAGTCTTGTCTCTTGAACAATTTCAGTATCATGAATTCCATCTTCCCAAGCTTCAATATGTCTATTTACTTCATAAGCGATTGCTTTTTCAATAAACTTAAATGAGTTCATATTTTTTATTTCACATCTAGTATTTAGATTTGTAGCACCTTTTGGTCTAATAGATATATTTACATCAGCTCTAAAAGAACCCTCTTGCATATTTGCATCAGATATTCCTAAGTATCTAACAATTGAATGAAGTTTTTTAAGATAAAGAATTGCTTCTTGTGCAGATCTCATATCTGGCTCAGATACAATTTCAAGTAAAGGAGTTCCAGCTCTATTTAAATCTACTAATGATCCAGACGCAGCATGTTTACTCTTCCCTGCATCATTTTCTAAGTGAGCTCTTGTAACTCCAATTGTTTTTTGTGTGCCATCTGGAAAATCAATAATTAATTCTCCTAGTCCAACAATTGGAACTTCAAATTGAGAAATTTGATAACCATTTGGTAAATCTGGATAAAAATAATTTTTTCTATTAAATATTGACTTCTTATTAATTTGTGATTTTAATGCAGTCCCTAACATAATTGCTTTATGTACTGCTTCTTTATTTAATACAGGAAGTGCTCCAGGTAGTCCTAAACAAGTTGGACATACATTTGTATTAGGTTCCTCTCCAAAACTTGTAGCACAAGAACAAAATAGTTTACTATTAGTGTTTAATTGTGCATGTACTTCTAATCCTATAATTACTTCAAACATATCTGACATTTATTGTTATCCTTTTATTTTATTCATTATTATTTTTATATAAGTTCTTATCTATCTTACTATTCTAATATCAGCAGAAAGTTTTAATTTTTCAAAATAGTCTTTTAAATATTTGTTTTCTCTATCTTTCATAACAATATTAAAAATCTTATCTTTTACATCTACAAATTTTATTACTTGTAGACCATCTTTTTTAGTAATTAAAAAAGATATATATTTTTTACTAGATCTAAATACTGGAGTGAATTGATTGATATTTGTTTCATTAATCATATATCTTAATCTTGGATTTAAAGTAGATTGCTCTAATTCAAGGGTATTTCTACTTACTCCAGCTATATTAGATATTGGATTTTTTATTACTTTTTTTAGATCAATTCTATTAAATGAAGCAAATTCAATAACACTTACTTTTGAAGCCATTTGGAATTTAGTTTTATTATTGTCGTAATAAATTTTCAAATCTTCTTCTGTGGCAATATTTATTTTTCCTCTAACTAATCTTTCTATTAATTTTTGTCTTAAAATTAACTCTTCTACCTCTTTTTCATATTTATCATAATCTTTATATTTTTGTTTGATAAGTGATTTAAAAGTATAAATATCTAAACCATTAGAATCAGCAAGTTTTTCTAAATATTCATTTATATCTAATATATCTACATTAACATTATGTTTTTTAATAAGTTGATTAAATAAAGCTTTATCAACTAGTTTTGATACCGCCTCTTCTTTTGAAAGTTTGTTTTCATTCTTCATTTTTTCAATATCGTATAGTGTTATTGGGTCATCATTAACTACTAAAGCTATACCGTCTATTAATTGTGCATAAGATATTGTAAGTGACATTACAAAAGCAAAAATTATCTTTATCATTCTAATCCTTTTTTTAATAAAACGGATATTTTATCATAATAATAGTAAAACAATAATTTTTAAAAATTTTAATATTTAAAATTTTTTATAAGTATGAAAAAAAGTGCATATTTTTATATTATTAATAATTTATAAAGGAGCCATTTCTAGGCTCTCTTTATACAATTCTAAACTTTTGAAACCGTACATTTATCCACAAGATAGAATATTGAATTATAGTCTAAATTGGAATGTTCACTTAGTCCTATTTCACAAGTTTTAGAAGTAGAAAATGCGTATTTAGCCTCTTTTACATTCTCTTCTAAGAATCTTAGTGCAGATGTATTTAATTCAGGAAAATTAAATCCTCTATCTCCTGCAAAACCACAACATTTTACATCTGTTGGTATAATCACATTTGATGAGCACATCTTAGCTAGTTTAATAAACTTATCGTTAAGTCCCATTTTTCTTGAACTACATGTTGTATGTATTGTAATTGCTTCTTCAATTTGTTTGAAATTTAAGTTTTTTGTTAAAAATTCTAAAGCAAATTCTATTGGTTCATAAATAGCTAATTTGTTTGACATTGATTCAAGCATCTTTTTTGTACAAGGACTTGTATCACATAAGATTGGATATTCTCCAAAATTACTCATCTCTTGTAGTTCATGTTCAAGTTCATCTGCTTTTTGTTTTCCTTGTTTATTAAAACCTTTTGAAGAAAATGGCATTCCACAACATAAATTAGATAAATTATTTGGAAATAATATTTGAAATCCTGCTTTTTTTAATAGCTTTACTGTAAGATCAAATAACTCTTCATCTACTGTAGATTTAGAACTTCTTCCCATACTTCTAGTAATACATGAAGGGAAGTAAACAATTTTCTTATTACTAACTTTTTGCTCAAATCTAGTATTGATATTAGTTGATGTTGGTAAATATGGACTCCATTTAGGGATTTTTCCCTTTGTCCACTCTCTTAGGGTATCAGTAATTGTTTGCATACTTGGAGTACCTAATATTTTATGAGTTATATTTGCACTTGTTAAACCAAATCTCATACCTTTTAAAGTATTTGAAAAATTATTAGCTACTGTATTTGCTATATTATCTTCATTTTTTGTAACTTGTTCGGCTCTTAAATGTTTTGTTAAACTTCCAGTATCAATTTTAACTGGACATGCTGTTGAACATAAAGAACATGTTGCACAAGTCTCTATTCCATCATATTGATATAGATCTCTATACTCTTTTGCTTCTTTATATTCTCCTATTGATTCAAGTCTAGATATTTCTCTATTTGCAACTATTCTTTGTCTAGGAGTTAATGTCAGCTCATTAGAGGGACAACTAGGTTCACAAAAACCACACTCTATGCACTTATCAACAATTTCATTTGTTTTAGGCATTGATTTAAGATTTTTAAGATGAGCTTCATGATCATCATTTATTATAACACCAGGATTTAAAAGCTCATTTGGATCAAAAAGGTTTTTAATTCTTTTCATCATAGAGTAAGCTGTTTTACCCCACTCTACTTCTACAAAAGCAGCCATATTTCTACCTGTACCGTGTTCTGCTTTTAAACTTCCTTGATATTTAAGGGCAACAGAATTTACCACATCATTCATAAACTCGTCATATCTTTTTACTTCACTTTTTATTGAAAAGTCTTGTGTGAATACAAAATGAAAATTACCTTCTAATGCATGACCAAAAATTAAAGCCTCATTGTATTTGTGTTTTTTAAATAGTTCTTGAAGTTCTAATGTTGCTTGGGCCAATACTTCAATAGGATAGGCAACATCTTCAATGATAACTGTAGTTCCAGTCTCTCTTACTGCACCAACTGCTGGGAAAAGTCCTTTTCTTATCTTCCAATAAAGAGTATATTCATTTACATCTTTAGTAAAATAAATATCTCTTTTAACTTCGAACTCTTCTAAAAGTTTTTCTAATTCAGAAATTTGAGTATCTAATGATTCTTGATCTTTTGCTCTAGTTTCTACTAATAAAGCAGTTACATTTTTATCAAAACCTTTTATATATTCTGGCATTGAAGGATCATTTTCTATACTTCTAAGACCTGCTCTATCCATTAGTTCAACTGCATCTACAACTATTTTTTTATCTTCTTTTGCTAACTTTAATTTTGTAACTGCGGTACAAGCTTCTTTAACATCTTTAAAATATATTAATGCACTTGCCTTGTCTTTTAAATCTTCTACTGTTTCATATGTTATTTCTTCAATAAATGCTAAGGTACCTTCACTTCCAATAATTAGATGTTGTAATATCTCAAATTCATCTTCAAAATCAATAAGTGCATTTAAAGAGTATCCACAGGTATTTTTGATTTTAAATTTCTTTTTAATTTTTGCTTTTAACTCTTCATTATTTACAGTATCAATAGCAATTTTCTTTAAATCATTTAAAAATGTTTCATGTGTTTTTCTAAACTCTTCTTTACTATTTTTGCAAGCTGTATCTAATCTTGAACCATCATTAAAGATTAGTCTCATAGATTTTAAAGTTTTATAAGAATTTTGTGAAATTCCGCAACACATACCAGATGCATTATTTGCTGCAATTCCACCTATCATAGCTGCATTTATTGAAGCTGGATCAGGTCCAATCTTTTTAGAAAAAGGAGCTAATATATTATTAGCCTCTTGACCAGTAATAGAAGGCTGTAATGATATTAAACTTTTATCTTCTGATAATCTAAAATCTCTGAAATTTCTTGAAGTCACTACTAATATTGAATCAGTAATTGCTTGACCTGATAATGAGGTACCAGCAGCTCTAAAGGTTACACTTAATTTCATACTTGAACTTAGTTTAAGTATTGAAACTACTTCTTTTGGGGTATTTGTTTTTATAACAATTTTTGGGGTTAGCCTATAAAATGAGGCATCCGTTCCATATGCATAGGTATGCAATTTATCTATGAAAATATTTTTTTTATCTATACTATTTAATATTTCATTATAAAAGTCTTGATATTTTGTTTCTAACATTTTAAATCCTTTTGTGTATATATTATGAATTGTAAATGTTAGACTCTATTCAATCCTTGGTACGGTATATATCCTTTGTTGAGGATCATTAATAAAATAGTTCATTATGTCTTTTTCTTTTAAAATTATATTGTTTATAAGTTTTAGATTTTTAGACATAATGATCTTTTTATATTCCTGCGCTCATTCCGAAGAATTCTGGATAAAAAGCTACTATTCCAAGTATAATTACTTGGATAACAATAAATGGTAATACCCCTTTATAAATCTGTGAGGTTCTTACTGTTGAAGGTGCACATCCTTTTAAATAGAATAAACTAAATCCAAATGGAGGTGTTAAAAATGATGTTTGTAAGTTCATTGCAATTAATATTGCGAACCAAACTGGATTAATTCCTAATGTATCAGCTACAGGAATTAAAATAGGAACTATAATATATGAAATTTCAATAAAATCAATAAAAAATCCTAAAATTAAAATAGCTAACATTGTAAATATAATAAATCCCCATTTCTCATCACCTGGTAAACTTAACATTGCATGTTCTACAATTTCTTCTCCTCCAGTATATGAGAATACCATAGAAAAAGCTGTTGCTCCAATTAAAATACCAAATACCATTGAAGTTATTTTAACTGATTCAAGTGCTGCTTCTTTAATCATACTGTGTCTGTAAGTTCTATACATCAATGCAAGACCTATCGCTCCAATACAACCAACTGCTGCTGATTCTGTTGGTGTAGCAACTCCTGCAAAAATAGATCCTAAAACTAATACAATAAGTGTTAAAGAAGGTACAATATCAATAAGTGCTCTAATAATTTGCTTCTTTTTACTTCCTCTACTTGGATCAGCAGGAATAGCAGGAGCAATATCTTTATTAAAATATGATAAAACTAAAATATATAAAATATAGGCTGCAACTAGTGTAAGGCCTGGTCCTACAGCTGATCTAAATAAATCTCCAACAGGAACTTGGAATACATCACCCAAAATAATTAGTACAATTGAAGGTGGAATAATTTGCCCTAAGGTTCCTGAAGCACAGATTGTTCCTGTGGCTAGTTCTGTGTTGTACTTATATTTAAGCATAACAGGAAGTGAAATAACTCCCATTGCTACAACTGAAGCTCCTACAACACCTGTTGATGCAGCTAGTAATGTACCTACTAAAACAGTTGATATTGCAACACCACCTCTAATTTCTCCAAATAAGAAACCCATTGATTCTAACAGTTTTTCAGCAAGTCCTGTCTTTTGTAAAACAATACCCATAAAAATAAACATTGGAATTGCCATTAAAATTGTACTTTGTTGGATTGAATAAATTCTAAAAGGCATATAATCAAACATTGAAATACCTTCAATCCAACCTTCATTTATAAATTCTAATAAAGCCATTCCTTCTTCAGAATTTGAAGCTACTTCAATAAAACCAGCTAAAATACCAAAAAATACTGATACTGCAGCAAATGTAAAAGCAACAGGAAATCCAATTAACAGCATAAATAATGCTGTAAAAAACATAACTATACCAATCATTTAGAATCTCCTTTATCATCTGAATCTATTAATTGTTTTTTTTGTTCTTCAAGCTCTCTTTTTAAAGCTTCGATTTCACTTTTAAGACTATGATCTTCTAAATCATGTAAGCCTTTAAACACATTAAGATTTTTAATAAAAAATCCTATAGTCGTTATAATAAGAAGTAAAAAAGATAGAGGAATTAAAGATTTTACAATCCATCTATTAGTTAAACCTCCTGGGTCACCACTTTGCTCCATAGAAACATAAGCTTCAACAGCATTATCTATTGAACTTAATCCAACTAAAATAGCAATTGGTAAAATAAATGTCACTGATCCTATCATGTTAATCATAGCTTTTTTTCTAGGTACAAGTCTATCGTAGATTAAATCTACTCTAACATGACCATCTTCTTTTAAAGTATATGCAATACCTAATAAAATAATTACAGAGAATAGATGCCACTCCATCTCTTGCATAGCAATAGAACCTGATCTAAAAAAGTATCTCATAATTACATCATAAAATACATTTAATATCATTAGAACCATTGCTATTGCTGTCACAATTCCAATAAAGTCCGCAAACTTATCGAAATAACGTTCTAATCTTAACAACATAAAAATCCTTTGAGTGTGTTAAATAAGTAAGATAAACATAAGCAGTTATATTTATATTATCTATCATAAAAAACAATCCCTAAGAATAGGGATTGTTATTAAATATCTTATAAATTATCTTTTAAATAAAGGTAGTCTGACATTTTAGTCCATTCTCTTGCTTTCTTTTGGAAAGCTGCTTGAGAATCTAAAATCTCTTTTAATAAAGGTTGACCTTTTGTTTTTTCAATAAGTAATTCTTTATTAGCTTTTTTCATTGCATCCATAACTTCTTTTGGAAAAGTTTTGATTTTAATATTTGGATAATCAGTTTCAATTTTTGACCAAGCTTCTGCTGACATCGCGTAATTTTGTACATACATATCATATGCAGTTACTCTCATTGCAGTAACTAAAATCTGTTGTAAATCTTTAGGAAGTTTTTTGAATTTTCTTTCATTAACTAAATACTGTAATTCTGTTCCAGGCTCATGCCACCCTGTAAAGTAGTAAGGAGCAATTTTGTGAAATCCCATATTAACGTCCATTCCAGGTCCAACCCATTCTAATGCGTCAATAGTACCTCTTTCAAGTGATGTATATAATTCACCTGAAGCAATGTTTGTTACTGTAAGACCAAGTTTTGCCATAATTTCACCAGCAAATCCAGGAATTCTCATTTTAAGACCTTTTAAATCATCTACAGTTTTAATATCTTTTCTAAACCATCCACCCATTTGGTTTCCAGTATTTCCTCCAGGATATGATAATACTTTATGTTTTTTATAAGCTTCTTTCATTAAGTCCATACCACCACCATAGTAGAACCAAGCATATTGTTCAGGTGCAGTCATACCAAAAGGCATAGTTGTAAAAGGCATAGTATTAATATCTTTACCCTTCCAATAATATGATGCTGAGTGACCCATATCATATTGTCCACCTTTTACCATATCTAAAATACCTAAAGCTGCTTTATGTTTATTTGAAGCATCTATTCTAATAATTAATCTACCATTAGACATCTTTTTTACAAGTTTAGCCATGTTTTTTGGTGCATCAATAAATGGTGATAAAGTTGGCCCCCAAGTTGTTGCTAGTTTCCATTTGTAAACCTTGTCTTTTGCTATTGAAGCAGTACTAAGTCCAGCTACTAATGCACTTGCAATAAGTAACTTCGTCGTTTTACTAATCATATTCATATTGACTCCTTTTTTTAGTCTCATATAAATTTTAACAATATGAGATGATAATTGTATGATATTTGTATGATATTTAGTCTTAAAATTGAAAAAAGATTTAAAAAAAGATTTAAAAAAGAAGTTAAAAAAAGATTTAAAAAAGAAGTTAAAATAAAACAGCTTTTAGGCTGTTTTATTTTTATTTATAATTTTAGTAGGCTACGGAAGGTAACCAAGTAACAAGTTGAGGGAAGAATGCAATTAATGCAAGTCCTAAAAGTTGTAATAAAATAAATGGAACAACACCTTTATAAATATCTTTTAGTTCTATTTCAGGAGGACAAACTCCTTTTAGATAAAATAAGGCGAAGCCAACTGGTGGGGTTAGGAATGAGGTCTGCAATGTAACTGCGACCAACAATACGAACCATATTAAGTTAGCATTATCAATACCGTATGATACAACATTTAAATCTAAATTTTGTACGATAGGTGCTACTAATGGAAGAACAATTAATGTAATTTCAATCCAATCAAGTACAAAACCAAGTAAGAAAACAATAAAAAGTATAAATGCAACAATTATAATAGGATTATCACTAATCCCTGTAACAGCAGCACTAATTAATTCATCTCCACCTAATTCTCTTAATACTAATGAAAAACAAGTTGCTCCAACAAATATTGCAAAGATATATCCTGTTGTATTCATAGTACTATGACAAATTTTCTTTAAAACATTAAATTTAAGCTTTCCATTTACAGCAGTTAATACCAATGCACCAAATGCTCCAAGTCCACTGGCTTCAGTAGGAGTTGCTAATCCAAAGAAGATAGAACCTAATACTGTTAATACCAATGCAGCTGGTGGAATAATGTTTTTAACTAAATCCCATGCAAGTGCGAAATCCATTTTTAAATTAGCATCTTCTTTTGCAATTGGCATTTTATTAGGTTTAACAAGTCCATATATAAATATAAAAACTATATATAAAGTACCTAATAATATACCAGGGAATACAGCACCCATAAATAAATCACCAACACTTAGTCCAACCTGATCCGCCATAATAATTAACATGATACTAGGTGGGATTAAGATACCAAGTGTACCTGAACTTGCAATAGTTCCAAGTGCGATTTGTTTATCGTAACCTTGTTTTAACATAATTGGTAACGACATAACTGCAAGTAAAACAACTGAAGCCCCAATAATTCCAGTAGAAGCTGCTAATATAATACCAATAATAACAACAGTAATTGCTAGTCCACCTCTTAATCTACCAAAAAACTTTTGAATAGATTTTAATAGTTTCTCTGCAATTCCAGATTCGTCAAGTGCAAGTCCCATAAATATAAACATGGGCAAGGCGACTAATACCCAGTTATCCATTATTTTGTATATACGGTTCGCTACAAGCCCAATAGTAGAATAATCTAATCCTGTAATAGTATCAAAGTACGTATCTGCAAGGTAACCAACTCCTACAAATAATACTCCTACTCCTCCTAAAACCCAAGCAATTGGAATTCCAGAAAATAAAAATAGAATAAATGTAAGAAACATTGCTACTACTAGCCAATCATTAATTTCCATTATTTAGCTCCTTTCATTAAATAACTAACATATCGAATAAGTCTAGCAAGTGCTGCTAAACCTAATAAGAAGAAACTAAGAGGAATAAATGCTTTAATTATCCATCTATGAGATAAACCTTCTACTGCGTCTGAACGCTCACCAACTCTGTATGCTTCAGCAGCTAGATCCCAACCATAATCAACAACGATAAAGATAAAAGGGAACATTAGAAATAATATTCCAACAATTTCAATTTTTCTTTGTAACTTTTCACTAAAGTTAACTCTTAAAATATCTACTCTTACATGTGAATGATTTACCATAGCGTATGATAATCCAATAACTACACCAATTGCATATAAATGCCATTGAAGTTCTTCTAATGCAATAGAATTTTTGTGAAAAATATATCTTCCAGAAACTTGCACTATTATAGAAAGGATTAAGACTATACTTAACCAACTAGTTATATTTCCAAATGCTCGAATTCCATTCTTTAAAGCTAGTGAAATTGCAGGAATATTTTCATTTTCTTTATCTTCTAAGTCTTTATCAAATTCGTGAGATATCTCTTCATACTCTTCGACTATATCAATTTTTTTATTTTCATCTGCATTACTACTTAACATATTGAAGCCTCCCAATAAAATATAAGCAAGCTATTTCTAGCTTGCTTAATAAAACACTATTTATACTCATAGACTATTTTTCTACAGGTAGAAATGCATTTTTCTTCCAAATAGAGTAACCTTCTCTAAATGTATTTAAATCATTCCATACTTTTGTAAAGTATTTGTCTTTTTTAGCTTCATCAACAATACTTAACCATGTTGATTTAAATGTAGATAACATTTCAGGAGACCAAGTTTTCATGATAACACCATTCTCTTCAACATTCTTTTTCATTGCATCAAATTGACTAGCTTCACCTTCTGCTAAAGAATCAAGAATACTTGCTTTACAAGCAGTTTGAATAATGTTTTGTTGTTTACTACTCATTTTTTTCCATGCATCTTTATTAATTAATAATTCAAACACAGTTGCTTGTTGATGCCAACCTGGGAAATAGTTATATTTAACAATTTTATGTAAACCTAATCTTTGATCAATTACAGGCATACTAAATTCTGTTGCATCAATTGCACCTTTTTCAAGAGCTGGGAAAATTTCTCCACCTGGTAATAATGATGTAGCAACACCAAGTTTTTGCATTACATCTCCACCAAGACCAAAGAATCTCATTTTAAGACCTTTTAAATCATCAACTGATTTAATTTCTTTTTTAAACCATCCCGAAGTTTCTGGTGAAATAATACCACAAGGAGTTACTTTCACATTGTATCCATGAGAATCATACATTTCTTGATATAATTTTGAACCATTTCCATAGTATAACCAAGCTACATATTCAGGAGCTTCAGGTCCAAATGGTACTGCAGAAAATAATGGTGCAGCAGGTATCTTCCCTTTCCAATATCCAGCAGTTGACCAACCTGCATTAACTTTACCAGTTGAAACAGCATCTAAAATTTCAAAAGGTGCAACTAATTTTTTTGGTTCATATACTTTAACTTTAATACTATCAGTCATATCCATTACAGATTTTGCAAACTTAGGAACAGGAGTTCCTAATCCAATTAGGTGTGTTGGGAATGCAACAGGTACTTTTAATAATACTTTCTTCTCTTTTGCAAGAGCTTGTGTACTAATTCCAGCAACTAATGCTGAAGCTAATAATAACTTTGTAGTTCTTTGTCTCAATAAATTCATTTAATCTCCTTTTGATTAATATATAAATTGTAACGCGACAAAATGAGATATGTATGATATTTTGAGTTTATCAAAAAAAAAATGTATATATTTTATAGTCTTTTGAGTTTATGTTCAAAAAAAAAAAAATTATTTCTTAATAATGCTATTTTAATGCTATTAATCAGATTTAAATATATAACCTGTATCAACTACAGTTTGTATATAATCATCTTTTATAATCCTTCTTAATCTCCTAATTAAACTTCTTATTGATTCTATAGATGCAAATGAACCTTCCCAAACATAATTTTCAATCATTTCATATGATAAAACTTGATTTTTTTTAGTTAAAAATAGATTCACAAGTAATCTTTCTTTTTTTGTTAGTCTGTGTACTTCGTCAGATATAGTTATACTTGATGATTTATAATCAAAAGTGCAATCTTGACCAAAATAAATTAGATCATTTTTTATCTTACATAATCTTCCAATCTTAATTTCTAGCTCATCTATAAAAAAAGGTTTTTTTAGATAATCATTACACCCAAAATCATATGATTCTTTAATAATATCTAATTCAACTGTTCCACTTATTATAATAACAGGGACTTCTTTATAGTACTCTCTTATTTTTTTTAATATTTTAATACCGTCAACATTTGGAACATTAATATCTAGAATAAAACAACTAAATCCTTCAGTAATTTTGTCCATTGCTTCTTGTCCATCAATATAATTAAAAACTTTATAACCTTTTAATTCAAGTCTTTTTTTAATTGTTTGATTTAATTTCTTATTATCTTCAAGAAGTAATATTTTCATCTTCAATCCCTTTGCTATTTAAAAGCTTTATCGTAAACATAACCTTATCATCAATATTTCGAACATTAATAACTCCACCCATTTTATCTTCAATAATTACTTTTGCCATATATAATCCAATACCTGTCCCATTATCTTTAGTAGTAAAATAAGGTTCAAATATTTTATCAATGATTTTAGTATCTATCTTACCTCCATCATCTATAATTTCAATAGTAGTATATTTTGTGTGACTTTTTACATTAATATCAATATTAAATTTATCATTTGACTTTTGTTCAAGTATTTTATTTTTTGAATTATTAATTAAATTTAATAGTACTTGTTTAAATTCATTTTCATATCCGTAAATTAATAACTCTTTGTCTTTATTATAATTTAAATTTAAATTTATGTTTAAATAGAATATTTGTTTTTCTATAATCTCAAAAATTTCATCAAAAGATTTTTTTACTGAAAAAAGTATTTTTTTTGTTGATGGTTTTAAAAAATTTCTAAAATCAGTTAAAGTTTTTGACATATATTTTATTTGAACCATAGAATCATTTACAAATTCTTCTACATGAGTATTTTTTAATTCATTTAATAAAAATGAAGTCTGTATATCTTGTACTTGAGCTGATAGTTCCACTAAAGGCTCATTCCATTGATGTGCAATTGCAGCAACCATATCTCCCATTTCAGCTAATTTACTTTGTTGTATCAAAAATTGTTTTTGTTGCGTTCTTTCAGTAATATCATCCATAATACAAACAATACCTCCTATTGCCCCATCATTATTTAAATAAACAGCCTTGTTTATAATTACATGCTTCATAATATTATTTGACAAGTACAATGTTATTTCCGAAGTGTTGGGATTTAAAGATTTTAATATTTTTTTATCAATATCTTCATTTTTTTTAGCAACTTCTGGCGAAAAGAAATCACGTGCAGTTTTTCCAATAACATTCTTTTTTTGTATATTTAATAATCTAGAAAAAGCTTTATTACAGCCTAAAAACTTTCCTTCCTTATTTTTATAATAGATTGGATTAGGAAGAGTATCAAGTAAAACTTTATCAAATTTAATTCTATTTTGCAAGTCTTTTTCAACTAATTTTCTTCTTTTAATATTTGCTTTCATTGAGAATACCATTATAGTAAGTACCATTATTATTGTAAGAGTAAGTATTACTAGTTTAGTATACTTTCTAAAAAAACTATGAGGTTGATTGATAATAGTATAATCACTTAAATATTCTTCAACTTTTAAATTGAATCTATCAAGTTCATTATAATCGAAGATATATTTATTAGGAGACTTTGTTAAGATAGGAATATCTTTTATATCTTTTCCATTTATAACCCTTAACGCCATGTTAGAAACGGCATTACCTTGAGAAGTTGCGGAAGTTAAGAGACCTCCAACAATCCCATATTCTAAGTAAAAGTCCCATAATCCATAAATTGGAGCAACACTTTTTTCTTTTATAGCTGTTAAACTTTCTTTATATGTAAAGTATTTACCGGTTTTATCTTTAAATAACAATACAAATAAAACAGCACTATTTTTATCTAATTTAGCGACTTTAGTTTGAATGGTTTTTATATCCATATTATCTATATACTCTATATTCATTTTTTTTGAATATTTTTTTATTATAGGAGTCATGTCTCTTTTTATTGCGTAGCCAGTTTTTGATCGATCGTTAATTATCATAAGTTTTTTTAAATTAGGTTGCAAATTTGATATTAATTCAATATTTTTTTCTAAATCAACTTGTTCTACTACTCCACTAGTATATTTACTCATAAAATTTTCATCTAGAAGCGCCTTATCAAAGTTATTAATACCACAAAAAAGAATTGGAAGATCTTTAAATAGGTAATCATGATATCTAATAGTAAATTCTAATGCATTATTATCACTAACAATAATTAAATCGAAGTTTCTTTTTGAAAGTTGCTCTTTATATAAAGAGGCTAATTTATCAAGATAAGTTGGACCCAAGACTCTTTTCGTATCCATATATAACGTAGTAAGTTCTATATTCCCATATATTTCGAACTTTTCTTCTATCGCTTTTGAAATATCATCACTCCATTTATACCCTTTATGGTATGAATGAAGTAACAATACCTCTTTATTTGAAGCATATAATATATTAATAAATAATAATATTAGTATAAATAACTTTTTGCCTGGGAACAGGCTTCTTTTTTGTTCAATCATTTTAACCCTTAAGGGTTAATTGTATCATTATTCAACAAAAATAATATAACCAGATTTTGGTCCATGCGCTCCAATTACTAATGATTGTTCAATATCAGCTGTTTTTGATGGTCCACTAACAAATGCCCCATATGTTGATTTTTGAAAAGAAATTAGATCATACGCTTCATGCATATTATTTAATAATGCATTTTTATCTACAACTAAAACAATATTTTGAGCAATAAAATATAAACTTCTATGTCTATTTTCACTATTTTTAACCCAAACTGCACCATTTTCAGCAACTGCAAACTCTCCTTTTACAACAGCTAAATCAATATTTCTTAAGTTGTGAGGATCATCTTCATCATTTGCATTAAAATTTCCGATATTACAATATTCAACGTTTGTTGCAATATTCTTTTCATCAGGATAAATTTCTTTTATAGTTGAATCAAGTTCCTCTTTTTTTACAATTAAAGAGTGTCCACCAACACTTTCAAGCATAATAGAGAATTGCTCGAATTTCTCTTGGTATGTAATTCCAAAATTATTTAAAACAGGTAAGGGTTCATTTTTAACTACATTATTCTTTCGTATATTTTGAAGTATTAGTTCTTTACTAGTCATCTTTTATCCCTTGTTTATATAGATCTTTAAAACTTTTTTCAGGCATTTTTGGAATATCTCTTTGTTTACCCCATATATTCATTTTATTATAGATTAATGATTTTGGTAAAATTGGTACAATTTTTCTAGCGATTTTACCTACAATACTAAAAACTGTAGCATTAGACATTAACAATACACCCATTTTCATTCCAAGCTTTTTCTGCGTTGAAATTATATTTTTATCTCTTAAATCTTGTCTATGCGTATAAAGTTGTGAATCTAAATCTATTTTTACTGGACAAACATTTGTACAAGAACCACATAAAGTACAAGCAAATGATAGTGATTTATGTTTTTTTGGAGATCTAAATGTTGCAAGAGTTGATCCAATTGGTCCTGGAATCACATACTCATAAGAGTGTCCACCACTTCTTCTATAGATAGGACAAGTATTCATACAAGCACCACATCTAATACAATTTAATGCTTTTTTATATGACTCTGATTGTAAAAATGGAGTTCTTTTATTATCAACAATTACAATATGCATTTTCCCACCTTCTATAGGTCCATGAAAATGTGAAGTGTATGAAGTAATTGGCTGACCTGTTGCACTACGAGCAAGAAGTCTTGTAAAAATACCTAAATCTTTTAGCCTTGGAATTATTTTTTCTATTCCCATACTTGCAATATGTAAATCGGGAACTGAAGCTCCCATATCCGCATTACCTTCATTTGTACATACAACTACTCCTCCAGTTTCTGCAATTGCAAAGTTTACTCCTGTAAGTCCTGCTTCTGCTGTTAAGAAATCTTCTCTTAAACTTGCTCTTGCTGCTCTTGTTAAGTATGTAGGATCATCATTTCCTTTTTCTGTCCCAAGTTTTTCGTGAAAAGTATCTGCAACATCTGATTTTTTAAGATGTATTGCTGGTAAAACTATATGAGAAGGTGGTTCATTTCTTAATTGAACTATTCTCTCACCTAAATCTGTATCAACTACTTCTATTCCTCTTTCTTCTAAATAAGGATTTAAATGACACTCTTCTGTTAACATTGATTTTGATTTTACAAGTTTTTTAACTTTCTTTTCACTTAATATTTTATGTACAATTTCGTTATGTTCTTCTGCATCTTTTGCCCAATGAACGGTAATACCTCTTGCACTTGCATTTTTTTCAAACTCTAAAAGATATTTATCTAAATTACTCATAGTGTGAGACTTAATTTTACTTGCATACTCTCTTAATTGTTCCCATTCAGGAATTTTTTTAGTTCCTATATCTCTTTTTTCTCTTACAAACCATAATGCTTTGTCATGCCAGTGCATTCTCTCATCATTAGCTACAAATTTAGCAGCATTTATTGGGTGTCTATTACTCATCTTACAACTCCACCTGCTAAAATCTCAGTAATATGCATTACCTTTATAGGTTCATTATCTCTATTAATGATCCCTTCCATATGCATAAGACATGACATATCTGCTCCAGTCATAACTTGTGCATTTGCTTGTAAATGATCTTTAATTCTATCTTTCCCCATTGCAACTGAAAGTGCCTCTTCCGTAACACAGAAAGTTCCACCAAAACCACAGCATTCGTCATCTCTTTTTAATTCTACAATTTCAATATCTTTAATTAATCCTAAAAGATTTCTTAATTTATTTAATGGAGGAATATTTAATTCTGAAGCGTTTCCTAATCCTAAACCTCTATGTCCGTGACATGAATTATGAACACCAACCTTATAAGGAAAAGAAACATCTAACTTTTCTACTTTTATTACATCATGTAAAAATTCACATACTTCATATATCGAAGTTTTAACTTTATTATAATCTTCATTATCTTCTTCAAAAAATGCTTCATAATGCTCTTTTACCATTGTTACACATGAGCCAGTTGGGGCTACTATATAATCATATTTTTTAAAAGTTTCAACAAATTTTAAAGCAAGTGATTCCATATCTTTTGAACAACCGGAATTTGCCATTGGTTGCCCACAACATGTTTGCTCTGTTGGATACTCAACATCTAAATTTAAATTTCGTAGAAGCTTCAATGTTGATACACAACTTTGAGGATATAGTTCATTCATAAAACAGGGTATAAATAAGCCTACTTTCATTTTTTATCCTTTACATTTCTTATTTTATAAGTAATTTTAGTATTTTAATATGAGAAAGTTATGATATTTATTTTTTTATAAAGAATGTAGAATCGTTAGGTAGATAATCGTTACAAATTGTTGTATTAGGACTTAAGTTTTTACAAAAATTTCTATTTCTTTATTTGATAATTTATGGACATTTTTATATGTTAAAAAATTAAATATAAAGGCTTTTTTTTAAGAATTAAAACATTTTTCAATAGCTTTAAAAAAATCATTTTCATTAAATGTATTTAAAGCCCCACTGCAAGTTAAAAAGTCTGCTTCAGGTATTTCATCAACTGTAATATCACATTTTAAGAAATTATTATGTTTAAATCTTTTAGAAGATATTTCTATCATAAACTCTTCTGCATCTATTCCTAAATAACTTTTAGCTTGAAGGTTTCTTTTATTTAAATAATTTATATATTCATCAAATCCACACCCAATATCAATAATTGAAGAATTACGAATTTCATCTTTTGTAAGATTAGTTATAATTTAAATCTTTTATATTGAGTTTGAGTACAACTCCAATGTACCCCTCTTGCAGTAATTCCATAATCTTCAAATGATTTTTTATAAAAATCTTTATTGTTATTCTTTCCATATTAAAGCTTTTCTATAATTACACCATTATCTTTAATGAATTTTGACACAATATTAGAATTAGTATGTTCATACGCTTTGTCGTAAACTATTCTTCTAATACCTGCAGCAATTAAATTTTTTGAGCAATCACTACAAGGTTCTAAAGTTACATAAATAGTTGCATCTTCTATGCTAATACCTTTTCTTGCTGCCCATATTATTGCATTCATTTCTGCATGTATTTCATATGTTTTTGACCAATCATGATGATCTTTTGTATACTCATTGTTCCAATGATCACTACAGTTTGTAAATCCAGTTGGAGTACCATTATAGCCAGTAGAAAGTATTCTTCCATCTTTTACAATTACTGCACCTACTTGCTTTGATACACATTTGGATGCACTAGCAATTTCATGTGCGATATTAATAAAGTTTTTATCACTTATCATAATTTTCCTCTCTATTTATTCATATTAATTTCATATTAATTACAATAAAATTGTATAAAATTAAATCTTTAGATTTTTACATATTTTTGCAAATATTAATTAAAAAATCATCTATTTTTATCAAAAAAAGTGAGTTTTTGTATAAATATGTAATTTTAATAAAAGATTTTATAACAATATTTATGTTATTATTTCCAAAATTTGATTATAAAAGGTTGAACATGGATTTTAAAGAGATAAAAGAATTAATTAGAGTTTTTGATAAAAGTGACTTAAATAAACTAAAAGTTAAAGAAGGAGAATTTGAAGTAGCAATGCAAAAAGGTTTTGATGGTGGTACAGTTGTAAGTACTGTTCCTTCAGTTTCTCAAGCAGTTACTGCTGCTCCAGTAGTATCTGCTCCAGTAGTAGAGGCTACAGTTTCTCAAGCAGATAATACAGCTACATCAGGTGATACAATTAATTCTCCAATGGTTGGTACATATTATGCTTCACCTTCACCAGAATCTCCAGCATTCGTTAGTGTAGGAGATACAGTTAAAAAAGGTCAAACTTTGTGTATTTTAGAAGCTATGAAAATTATGAATGAAGTAGAAGCTGATTTTGACTGTAAAATTGTTAAAATTTTAGTTGAAGATGGTAACCCTGTTGAATATGATATGCCAATTTTTGTTGTAGAAAAATTGTAAGAAGAGCTGGATATGGCTGAAATAAAAAAAATATTAATTGCTAATAGGGGTGAAATAGTTCAAAGAGCTGTTAGAACTATTAGAGAAATGGGTAAAACATCAGTTGCTGTTTACTCAATTGGAGATAAAGAAGCTTCTTATTTAAAACATGCGGATGAAGCTGTTTGTATTGGAGATGTTAAATCAATTGATTCATACTTGAATATTCCTGCAATTATAACTGCAGCAGAAATGACAGGTTGTGATGCTATTTTTCCAGGTTACGGATTTCTTTCTGAAAATCAAGATTTTGTAGAGATTTGTAGGTTACACAATATTAAATTTATTGGTCCATCTGTAGAAGTTATGGACAAAATGGCTGATAAATCAAAAGCAAAAGATCAAATGATTAAAGCAGGTGTTCCAGTTGTCCCAGGATCTGATGGCGCTGTACATTCTGTTGATGAAGGAAAAAAAGTTGCCAAAGAGATTGGATATCCAATTATGGCAAAAGCTTCTGCTGGCGGTGGAGGAAGAGGAATGAGACTTATTAATGATGAGTCTGAGTTTGACCAGCTATTTATGGCTGCATCTTCTGAATCATTAGCCGCATTTGGTGATGGTACAATGTATTTAGAGAGATTTATTAATAATCCAAGACATATTGAAGTTCAAGTTATTGGTGATTCTCACGGAAATGCTATTCATATTGGAGAAAGAGATTGTTCATTACAAAGAAGACATCAAAAAGTAATTGAAGAATCTCCTGCCATTTTACTAAATGATGAAACAAGAAATTCTCTTCATGAAATTGCAGTTAAAGCAACTAAATACTTAGAATATGAGGGTGCAGGTACATTTGAATTTTTAGCTGATGATAAGCAAAACATTTATTTCATGGAAATGAACACTAGACTTCAAGTTGAGCATCCTGTTTCAGAGATGGTATCGGGAATTGATATTGTTGAATGGATGATTAAAGTAGCTGAAGGTGAAGAATTACCTCCTCAAGAGACTATAAAATTTAGAGGACATGCTATTGAGTGTAGAATCACAGCAGAAGATCCTAATTCATTTTTACCAAGTCCAGGTAAAGTGACTCAATGGATGGTTCCTGGAGGAAGAAATGTAAGAGTTGATTCTCATGTATATACAAACTATGTTGTTCCTCCTTATTATGATTCAATGATAGGAAAACTTATTGTTTGGGGAAGAGATAGAGAAAAAGCTATTAATATCATGAAAAGAGCTTTAAATGAATTTGAAGTAGAAGGTATTAGAACTACTATACCATTCCATCAAAAAATGATGGATAATAAAGATTTTATTTCAAATAATTATGATACAAAATACTTAGAAGGTTACAAATCTTTAGATCAATTATAAAAAGGTAGGTTAATTCCTACCTTTTCTATAAAAGCTTAAATTTATATTAAATTAGATATAATCCGCAAAACGATACACATTTATATAACTATTTTTTTACTTTGAGTTTCTAATTTCAAAGCCTGTTTATAATTAAGCAACCAGTTTTTTAACTAAATTCTATTTAGAATCTATGAGTTTATATCCGTGTATTTTTTAATCTTAATATACCAAGATGGTATAAATACACAAAAGGTAATAAATGACTTTTAAAGACTTTAATTTTAAAGCAAACTTACAAAACTCTATTGATGAGGCAGGTTTTAAAGAACCAAGCCCTATTCAAAAAGATGCAATTCCAGTTATATTAAATGGAAAAGATATTGTAGGGCAAGCTCAAACAGGAACAGGTAAGACGGCAGCATTTGGTCTTCCTATAATTAATATGATGAAGGGTAACTCTGGTGTTGAAGCTGTAGTTATTGTTCCAACAAGAGAGCTTGCTATGCAAGTTTCAGATGAATTATTTAGATTTGGTAAGAGTTCAGGTATGAATACAGCAACTGTTTATGGTGGACAATCATATAATATGCAGTTAAGAAACATAGATAGATCATCTATTATTGTAGCAACTCCAGGAAGATTGATTGACCTTTTAAAAGGTAAAAAAATTACTATTAGCCCATCTTTTGTAGTTTTAGATGAAGCTGACGAGATGTTAGATATGGGATTTCTTGATGATATTAAAGAAATCTTTACTTATATACCTAAAGAGAGACAAACATTACTTTTCTCTGCAACAATGCCTCAAGCAATTAAAAAACTAGCTCAAAATATTTTAGTAGAACCAGAATTTATTACTATTACTAAATCAGAAGTAACTAACTCTAAAATTTCTCAATCATTTTATGTTGTTGATGAATATGAAAGAGATGACGCACTAATTAGATTATATGATTTTAAAGATCCTGAAAAATCAATTATTTTCTGTAGAACTAAAAAAGAAGTAGATAGATTATCTACTTATTTGGTTTCTCAAGGTCATAGTGCTAAAGGTCTTCATGGTGATATGGAACAAAGACAAAGAGAAGAAGTAATTAAATCTTTTAAAAAAGGTAGTTTAGATGTTCTTATTGCAACAGATGTTGCAGCAAGAGGACTTGATGTAAATGATGTATCTCATGTATTTAATTACCATTTACCATTTGATTCTGAATCTTATGTTCATAGAATTGGTAGAACAGGACGAGCTGGAAAAGAAGGAACTGCTGTATCAATTGTAACTCCACATGAGTTTAGAATGATTCAAAAGATTCAAAAAACTACTGGTGGAAAGATGGAAGCAAAAGTAGTTCCAAATATTAACTCAGTAAAAGTTAAAAAAACTGACTCTTTAAGAAGTAAAATATCAGAACAAAAAGTTTATGATTCTGGAATTGATTTAGTAGAATCTTTAAAAGAAGAGTATGATTTATCAACTATAGCTCACAAACTTGCATCTATTTTAACAAATGAAACGTATGTTAAAGGTAATAATTATATTGGTAAATCGCAAAATGATATTCAAAGATTATTTGAAAGACTTAAAGATGATAGAGGAGATAGAGACTCTAGAGGTCGAGGTCGTGGCGGTTACCGTGGTGGAAATAGAAATAGTAGAGGTGGAAACCGTGGCGGAAGAAGCGGTGGAAGAACTGGCGGAAATCGTGATGGGAATCGTGAAGGAAATAGAAGTTCATCTGGACGAAGAGATAGTAGAAGAGGTTAACCCTCTTCTTCTGTAATTTTTTAAGCTTTTTTATAAGCATACTTTATCTTTTGACCAAATTCTTTAAATAATTCATCTTTATAAACAAACTAAATAATTTTTAAATTTCCTTTACAAATAGTAAAACTTTTTTAAATTAAACTCTTATTCCTTTAATTTTCTTATAATTCTCAGGAAAACTACTTTTATATATTATATCTATAAATTATTACTATATTTTAAAATAATCTTGAACTCCTTAAATATTATAAAAAATATAATAAAGAAATAACTTCTAAATTTCAAAATTTAACGAGCATATATTATAGAGAAGTAAAATATTATAAATAGTTTAGTAATAAATACTTTAAGCTTATTTAAAGCTATTGTAAATAAATTATTAATATAATCCATAAAATCTTGTTTACAAAATAGTTACTTAAAGGGATACTTTGGATATTAACACTATAGATACATTAGATAAGGCAACGGGGAAGACACTTCCTGGTTTTGCTAAAATTTCACTTGGTTTACTTTTTGTTGCACTAGTCTTTTTGTGGAGTTATACATCTCATGGACATGTACCTAATAATACTTTCTTAATTATAGGAGCTGTATTTGGTGCATATATGGCAATGAATATTGGTGCAAATGATGTTGCTAATAATGTTGGACCGGCAGTGGGATCAAAGGCCATGACTCTTATGTGGGCAATAATTATTGCTGCAACCTTTGAAGCATTAGGAGCTTTTATTGCTGGTGGGGATGTTGTTAAAACTATTAAAAAAGGTATTATTGACCCTGCGTTAATTACGAACCCTGAAATATTCATTTGGGCTATGACAGCAGCATTATTATCTGCTGCTTTATGGCTTAATTTTGCAACATCTGTTGGCGCACCTGTTTCTACTACACATTCAATTGTTGGAGGTGTAATGGGTGCAGGTATTGCAGCTGCTGGTTTTTCTATTGTATCTTGGGGAACTATGGGTAAAATAGCAGCTTCTTGGGTTATTTCTCCAGTCTTGGGAGGTATAATTGCAGCAGCTTTTCTATTCTTCATTAAAAAGAAAATTATGTTTAAAAAAGATATGGTATCTTCTGCTAAAGTATTTGTACCTATTTTAATTGCATTTATGACTTGGGCATTTTCAACTTATCTTATTTTAAAAGGTATTAAGAGATTAATTAAATTAGACTTTCTTACTGCTGCTGGAATAGCTTTAATAATTGCAGTTGTAATTTATATTTTAGTTAAACCTATTGTAGTAAAATCTGCTAATAAAATTGAAAATACTAGAGTAGGTGTAAATTCTTTGTTTACTATTCCTTTAATCTTTGCTGCGGCATTATTATCGTTTGCTCATGGTGCAAATGATGTTGCAAATGCAATTGGTCCTTTAGCAGCTATTAATGACGCTGTTATGAGTTCTGAAATATCTAATAAAGTAGATATTCCATTTTGGGTAATGGCAGTTGGAGCAATTGGTATTGCAATAGGTCTTGCTTTATATGGCCCTAAACTAATTAAAACAGTTGGTTCTGAAATTACTGAACTTGATCAAGTAAGAGCTTTCTCTATTGCTATGGCTGCTGCTATTACTGTTATTATTGCTTCTCAATTAGGTCTTCCAGTTTCTTCAACACATATTGCAGTAGGTGGAGTATTTGGTGTTGGATTCTTAAGAGAATATTTAGACTCTAGTGAATCTAAATTTATATCTGATGCGCGAAAAAGATTTAAAAGAGATAAAAAAATTCTTAATGGATATGAAGAAGAGTTACAGAAATTAGAATTATTAGATAACAAAGCTAAATCTGATTATATTAGAATTGCAGAATTGTACAAAAAAATTGAAGATAAAGTTGAGCTTGTAAAGCAAGAGAAAAAAGACTTTAAATCTGCAAAAAGAGTAAAATATGTTAAAAGAGATGCAGTTAAAAAAATTATTGCTGCTTGGCTTATTACTGTTCCTGCTGCTGCTTGTTTATCAGCTGCTATTTTCTTTATGATTAAAGGTATTATGGCTTAAAAGCAAATCTTTTATAACTATATGATAAAATTCCTTTTTTTTAAAGGAATTTTTCATAGAAGCACTCATCTCTGTAGCCGTAATTTATTTATTTATCATATTAGGCTTTGTATTTAAAAGAGTATTTAAAGATAAAGTAGATGAAAAAGGTTTTGTACTTTTAAATCTTTATTTCTTACAACCTATTTTAATATTCTGGGGTTTAACTAGAACGCCATTAAATGAAGATTTTGTGATATCTCCTTTAATTTATTTTATAGCTATTTTTGTAACATTACTTATATCTTTAATTTATGCAAAAAATGTTTTTAAAGATAAACAAGATAAATCAATTTTTCTAGCATCATCCTTAGTTGGTAATACTGGTAATTTGGGTATTCCTTTGGGTATTGCACTTTTTGGTGAAGCCTCTGTTCCTTATACTTCCATTTTAAATATAGCTAATATTTTTTATATTTATATATTCTCTGTTTATTTTTTTGCTGGGGATAAGTTTAATTTTATTAACTCTATAAAAGAGGTATTAAAAATACCAGCTATTTGGTTCTCTGTACTTGCAATAGGCTTTAATTATTATGGTTTTAGTTTAAATGATGACTTTGATAAGTTTTTTACAATGGGTGCATATACTGCAATTGTTATGCAACTTATAATATTTGGTTCTTTTATGTCTCAAATAAAAGTTAAAACGGCTAATTGGAATTTATCTTTTCATTTATGCTTATATAAACATATAATATTGCCAATAATTGGTTTTTTTGTTATATTGTATTTTAATATTGATCCTTTTGTTAGTTCTTTAATCTTTCTTGAGCTTATCGTTCCTTTAGCTGTTAATAATGTAAATTTAGCTTCCTTGTACAATTGTAAGCCTATTGATACAACATTCTGTGTATTAGTTAGTACTGTAGCTTTTATATTACTTATGTACGTTTATATACAAATCATAGATAACTTTTTTACTATATAGGAATTCTTATGTGTGGTATTTTAGGAACAAATTTTTTATCAAGTAATTTTTCTAAATCTTTAGATCATTTAAATAATAGAGGTCCTGATTTTAAATCAAGTATTAAAATTGCTAATAAAGAATTTGGTCACACAAGATTATCAATTATTGATTTAGATGAAGAAGCTAATCAACCAATGATTTTTGATGATATTTTAATTGTATTTAACGGTGAAATTTATAACTTTCAAGAGTTAAAGATAGAAGAAAGTTTAGAATGTAAAACTGAATCTGATACAGAAATTTTAATTAGACTTTATCAAAAATATAAAGAGAAATTCTTGAATAAATTAAATGGTATGTTTTCTTTTTGTCTTTACGATATAAAACAAGATCAATATTTTTGTGCTAGGGATAGGTATGGTAAAAAACCATTTTTTTATTATCATAAAAATGGCAAGTTTATATTCTCAAGTTCAATCAATTCAATAATAAAAATATTAGAAAAGACTCCAAGCTTAAATAAAGTTGCATTATCTCAGTATATGCAATATTTTGTTGCTTTAGGTGAAAATACATTTTATAACGATATTCAAGCTTTAGAGAGCTCTACGTATTTTATATTAAAAGGCGAAGAATTAAAGAAAAAGAAGTTTTACAAGATTAATACATATAAGAGAATCAAGGATGAAAAAAGTGCTTTAGAAGGTATTGAAGATTTACTTTTTAAGAGTGTTAAAAGTCGTTTAATAGGTGATGTGGAAGTTGGAAGTTTATTAAGTGGAGGAATTGATAGTTCATTAATTTCTGCTCTTTATTCAAATATAAGCGGGAAAAAAATAAATACATTTTCAGTAGGCTATGATGAATATAAAAATTATTGTGAGTTAGATTATGCAAAAATAACTGCAGATCATATAAATTCAAATCATAACCCTATAGTCATTGGGAAAAGTGATTTCTTTGAATACTTTGAAGATACATTAAGTGCTTTAGAAGAACCTCATGCTGATAGTGCTGCAATACCTTTAAATATATTAACTAATAAAATACACAAAAGTGGAATTAAAACTGTTTTAAGCGGAGAAGGAAGTGATGAACTATTTTTAGGTTACGATAATTATTCAAAATTTTTATCTTATTACGAATTTGAAAAGACATTATCAAGTGGTCAAAATGAGTTTTTGAACTCTATTATATCAGCTTTACAAAATAACACTAAAGAGAGTGAGTATTTAAGAAGAATTGTTAAAAAACAGACTTTATATAACTCTTTTGGTGAAGTTTATTCAGATATTCAAAAGAAAAAATTATTTAAGAAAGTGCCAACTTTTAAGAGTGAAAAACCTAAAAAAGATCCAGTTGATTGGATGAGTTATATTGATTTGAAAATATGGTTAGGAGAAGCTTTATTAAGTAAAGTTGACAGAATTTCAATGAGAAATTCCTTAGAAGTTAGAACGCCATTTTTAGATTTTAATTTAGTAGATTATGTATTCTCAATTCAATCTGATATTAAAATTGGAGATACAAATAAATATTTACTTAAAAAGATAGCTGCTAAATATATCCCTGAAAGTATAATAAATAGAACTAAAAAAGGTTTTAATTCACCCTTTAATGAGTGGATTCATGAAGAATATAAAGATTCAATACTTACTACAATATTAAAAGTTAATAGAGAAACAAATCTTTTTAACGAAGAGTATTTAAAACAAATTTACTCTTTATCAAAAAATAGAAAATTCAAGCAGCATTTATGGTCAATATTCGTATTTTCTAAATGGTATCATAAAACTTATTTATAAATAAGATGTTAGAATACATGCTTTAAATTTCAATTAAAATTTCAAAGCTTGGTTGAAATAATATATAATAATTTTTAAAAGGTAAAGTATGAATTTATTAATTCCTGTAGACTCAAAAAATAAAGAAGAAGCATTATTAACAAAATTGGATGATATTAAGAATTGGGCTTTCATAGAAATAGAAGAGGGAAAAATTTCAAGTTGTAATTTTTTTAATGATAGAAATGATATACAAGGCTGGGTAGAATGTGTTGTTGTTCAAAATGAACAAGAATATGTCTGGCCATTTATTGAAGAAAATATTATGGTTTTAGTTGCTCCAAGTCAACGTACAATCACTGAAATAGTTGAAGCATTTTTATTTAGAGAGCTTCATGATTTAGCTGTGTAAGTATATTGATTTAGTGTTCGTAAGGTAATTTAATAATAAATTCTGCACCTTTGTAAGATTTTTTAGAATAGGTAAAGGTACTATTTTTAACTGAAATATCTCCACTCATACTATCTTTGATTAATTTTTTAGATAGAAATAGTCCTATTCCTCTAGTATTTTTATCTTTTTTTGTAGTAAATTTTTCTTCAAATACATTATCAATAATATTTTCATCAATACCATTAGCATTATCTTTTAAAATTAATTGTATTTCATTTTTCTTTTTTATTGTACTTAAAAAAATATATTTTTCTTTTATATCTCTATTTTTAAATGCTTCTATAGAATTTGTAATTATATTGATTAATACTTGAATTAGATGATTTTGATATCCTCTATGAATTATTTTTTCTTCCACATTAATGATTACATTTATTTTATACTTTCGTGTATAAGATTTTATTAATTCTAGACTCATTTTTATTATTGTTGATATATTATATTCTGTTTTACTTTCATTTTTTTTATAATAGTTTCCAAATAAATCAATTGTATTACTCATATACTGTATATTTTTCTCTACAGTATCTAATGAACTAATTAAATATTTTTTATCTAATTTGTTTAAATCATTTACTAATTTTATTCCGCACACTGCTGACGATACCATTTGTAATGGTTGTTTCCATTGATGAGATATATTTTCAATCATTTTTCCTATATCTGCCATTTTTGATTTTTCTTGAAGGATTAAATTCTTTTCTTTTAGTTCTTTTTCTTGTTTTTTTTGTTCATTTATGTCAATATCTATACAAAATAATTCTGGTGATGAAGTATCATTATATAACATTACGTGAGATGATGATACATAAACTGTTGAACCATTTTTGTGTTTTAATTTTAATTCTCCTGAAGGTATATCTATTTTTTTTTCGTGACAATCTTTAATGTTTTGTATGACTTCCTCTATCATAAAATCTGGGATAATAAGATCTTCAACTCTATTACCCATTGCATCTTCTTTGGTGTAGCCATATATCTCTTGGCTAGCTTTATTCCAATATATAACTCTTCTATTTTTATCATATCCTTGAACTGCTACATTAGGAACTTTACATATTAAGTCTAAGAATTTTTTTTCATTTTCTTGAATCATCTCTTAACCCTTTATTCTTTATGAAACAAAGTATAACATAATTATAACAAAATATATAATTATTGTGCATATTTTTTAAACAGTTTAAGTAATTATTAGTTAGTATTTTGAATTAATTATAATTTGATCGCGTAACTCAGTGGTAGAGTGCCACCTTGACATGGTGGTGGTCGGCAGTTCAAGTCTGCCCTTGATCACCATTACTAGCACTTAATAAAAATAAAGTTTAGTATTTTAATTTATTGCTTTTTTTATAATTTGTTTAATCATATTGTTAAATACAAAATAATGAATAGGTATTAAACAATACCAATAAAT
>JAAETO010000027.1 GCA_024228275.1 Arcobacter sp. | reverse complement strand
AATTTTGATTAAAGTTTTTAAACCTTCTTCTACAACTTCTTTTTTTGTTTTTAACCCAGTTGATTCGAGTGCTAAGTTCATCAAATTATCATCTATTACTATGTTTGTTCTCATTTTATATCCTTTTGTTTAATGTGTATTTGCTGCTGCAATATACACATTAAGTCATAGCTTCCCAAATTATTTTCTGAGTATATAACGACCTCAAAATAAGTCACCGCCCAAATGAGCAATGATTAAGGGAAGGCGGCTTATTATATTTGGTTGAAAAAACTTATTTTTTTGCAACTATATTTTTTTGCCCACTTGCCTGTCCGCCTTCTTGGTGGGCGGGACTTTCTGTTTATTTAAGGGGTTATACCGTAATTATTGAATAAATTGTTTTTCATTTCTTCCATACTTTTACATCAATAACTTTTATACTAATGGATTTTGCCCGTTGATCATTTGTAATAGTATAACTAATACCAGTCGTACTTTGAGAAGGCATATTTGTTATACTTGAAGGCCAAAATGACTTACTATCAATCAAAACTCCATTTTCATCTCGTGCAATAACTTCAACTTCTGCTCCAGCAGCAATTGATCCATTATTTTTAATTTCTCCAATTACTTTTAAATTACCATATTTCCACTCACCACGATAAGAAACTATTTCAAAATCTGAAGTAGATAAAGTATTTTCATTTTTACTTTTATCTAATATTATTGAATTTGATCTAAATTGGTTTGGATTTTTATTTTGTGATTTATCAACAGAATTGTAAAAAAACATTGTTAATAATATGCCAACGATCAAACCTATTAAAAAATTTTTCATTGTAACCTTATTATTTAATTTAACCTAATATGAATACTTCAATATTTTTTACGGTATAACGGCGTGTTATGTTAAAACACAACCATTAATTAAGTTTTTTTTCTTCCACCAATATTTTGGTGGTTTATGTTTTTTTAGAAGAAGTTGAACACCCTGTTATTCGTCATCAAAGTGACAGTTATCTATACGTTTAATAATATGGGCTACACACTTGCGGACGCTTTTTCTTTTTTCAATATTTACAATTATGCATGCCGTTATCGTAGTCACCATAATTTATGCTGCTTTGTTTACTACATAATCTTCTTCTTTTACAGTTATTGCATGGATTTTTACCATAAGCTTTCTAGCAACAGCTACAATCGCTTTTTGCTTACATCCACTACTTTTATAAACTTTTTCAAATTTATTTAATAGACTTCCATCTT
>JAAETO010000026.1 GCA_024228275.1 Arcobacter sp. | reverse complement strand
GTGTCTTTTACTAGCACTATAAACTATTTCTTCAAGATTTCCTTTGTTATCTTTCATATCATTTAACAAAGTCTCTTTTGACTTTTCAGACATTTTAATTCCAGAAGCAGGTATTGGAGTAACTAATATCAAAGATTTTATGAGTTTATCTTCTTTATCTACTAAAGCAATATTTTGAGCTATCATTGTTGACATAGAGTGCGCTACTAAATATACTTCTTTTAGATTAAGTATTTTTATAAGATTTAAAACATCACTTGAAGCTTCATCACATGAGTATTCGCCTTCTATATGTTTTGAAAGACCGTAACCTCTTAAATCTATAAAGATATAAGTAAAGTTTTCTTTATCAAGATAAGGAAATATTGCTTCATAGTTTTTGTAGTTTCCCATAAGTTCATGTAAGAATAGGATATGTTTTTTACCTGTACCAATTATTTTATGTCCTAGTTCTATCATTTTTAAACCTTTTTTATATCTTTTAACTTTTTGAATTCTATCAAAATTATATAAAATGGGTATGAAAAAATAGATTTCTAAAAAGATTTTGAATTATATTTATATTTTAATAGATAGGTTTAAGACAAACCTATCTATTTTTGAAAGTATTAATTTTTATAGGCTATAGTATCTACTTCTACTAAAACATTTTTTGGTAGAGTTTTGACTGCTACAGTTGCTCTTTCTTTTATTTTAGAAGATACAGATTTTGATAATATTAAAAATCATCAAGAATTTATCTCAATGATTAAAGAATATCAATAGCTTCATACCAATATAAGCATCACCTAAGTTAAACTTAAGTATAATCCATAACTTTTTTAGAAAACACTCAACGTTTCTCTAGAATGGTAGTATCGTTTTGATTATGAATATTTTCATATGTCATGGCATCTTTGTGATGTAACGAGAAGCATGAGCCTGCTTAAAAGCTCAAACCAATAAAATAGAGAATCTCTAATCGATTCACATTAGTAAATATATTACAGATTACTCTAAATAAAACAAAGGGAAAGAATGCCTACAATCAATCAGCTTGTAAGAAAAGAGCGAAAAAGAGTGATTAAGAAATCAAAATCACCTGCATTAGACAAATGTCCACAAAGAAGAGGTGTGTGTACTAGAGTATATACAACAACTCCAAAGAAACCTAACTCGGCTTTAAGAAAAGTTGCAAAAGTTAGATTAACTACTGGTTTTGAAGTAATTTCATACATCGGTGGAGAGGGACATAACCTTCAAGAGCACTCTATTGTGTTAGTAAGAGGGGGAAGAGTTAAAGATTTACCTGGTGTAAAATATCACATCGTTAGAGGTGCTTTAGATACTGCTGGTGTTGCAAACAGAACTGTTGCAAGATCTAAATATGGTACTAAAAGACCAAAGAAATAAGTAGAAGGATAAGATAATGAGAAGAAGAAAAGCTCCAGTTAGAGAAATAATGGCTGATCCTATCTACAATAGTAAGGTGATCACAAAGTTTATTAATACTGTAATGTTAGATGGTAGAAAATCAGCAGCGCAAAAAATTATGTATGGTGCAATTGCAAACTTAGATGCAAGAGGTGAAGAAGCTGGATTCGATATTTTCGAAAAAGCTATTGAAAATGTTAAACCACTTTTAGAAGTAAAATCTAGAAGAGTTGGTGGAGCAACTTACCAAGTTCCAGTTGAAGTTAGACCTGTAAGAAGACAAACTTTAGCATTAAGATGGATTGTTGATGCTTCAAGAAAAAGAAATGAAAGAACTATGGTAGAGAGATTAGCTAACGAGTTATTCGAATGTGCTAACGATAGAGGTTCTGCTTTCAAGAAAAAAGAAGACATGCATAGAATGGCAGAAGCTAATAAAGCATTTGCTCATTACAGATGGTAGGGAATTAAAATGGCAAGAAAAACACCTCTTAATAGACTTAGAAATATCGGTATTGCTGCACATATTGATGCTGGTAAAACAACAACAACTGAAAGAATTTTATTCTATACAGGTGTTGAGCATAAAATTGGTGAGGTTCATGATGGAGCTGCAACTATGGACTGGATGGAGCAAGAGCAAGAAAGAGGTATTACAATTACTTCTGCTGCTACTACTTGTAACTGGACTCACCCAAAAACAAACGAAGAATTAATGATTAATATCATTGACACTCCAGGTCACGTTGACTTCACTATTGAAGTTGAGAGATCTATGAGAGTTCTTGATGGTGCAGTAGCTGTATTTTGTTCAGTAGGTGGGGTTCAACCACAATCTGAAACTGTTTGGAGACAAGCAAATAAATATAGAGTACCAAGAATGATTTTTGTTAATAAAATGGATAGAACTGGTGCAGATTTCTTTATGGTTGAAGAACAAGTTGGTTCTAGACTTAAAGCTAATCCTGTTCCAATTCAGATTCCTATTGGTGCTGAAGAAAACTTCCAAGGTGTTGTTGATTTAGTAGCTATGAAAGCTGTAGTATGGGATCAAGATGCTGCAATGGGTTCTAACTATCATATCGAAGATATTCCTGCTGAGTTACAAGACCAAGCTGAAGAATATAGAGAAAAGATGGTTGAAGCTGCTGCTGAACAAGATGAAGAGTTAATGGAAAAATACCTTGAAGGTGAAGAATTAACTGATGAAGAAATTGTTGATGGTCTTAAAAAAGGTTGTTTAGCAATGGAAATTACTCCAATGACTTGTGGTACTGCATTTAAAAACAAAGGTGTTCAAACTTTACTTGACGCTGTTGCTATGTATATGCCTTCTCCATTAGAAGTTGAAGATATTAAAGGTGAAACACAAGACGGTGATGCTGTAGTTGTTGAATCTACTGATAACGGTGAAGTTGCTGGTCTTGCATTTAAGATTATGACTGACCCATTTGTTGGACAATTAACTTTTACAAGAATTTATAGAGGTATCTTACAATCAGGTACTTATGTAATGAACTCTACAAAAATGAAAAAAGAGAGAATCGGAAGACTTCTTAAGATGCATGCTATCAAAAGAGAAGAAGTTACTGAATTATATGCTGGTGAAATCGGTGCAGTTGTTGGTTTAAAATCAACAATTACTGGTGATACTTTAGCATCTGATAAAGATCCAGTTATCTTAGAAAGAATGGATTTCCCAGAACCAGTTATTTCTGTTGCAGTTGAGCCAAAAACTAAAGCTGACCAAGAAAAAATGGGAATTGCTTTAGGAAAACTAGCTCAAGAAGATCCATCTTTTAGAGTTGCTACTGATGAAGAATCTGGTCAAACTATTATTTCAGGAATGGGTGAACTTCACCTTGAAATTCTTGTTGATAGAATGAAAAGAGAATTCTCTGTTGAAGCTGAAGTTGGTGCTCCTCAAGTTGCATATAGAGAGACTATTAAAAACCCTACAAAAGTAGAATACAAATACGCTAAACAATCTGGTGGTAAAGGTCAATACGGTCACGTATACTTAGATATTAATCCATTACCATCTGATTCAGAAGATAACTTCTTATTCCATAACAAAATTAAAGGTGGGTCTGTTCCTAAAGAATATATTCCTGCAGTTCAAAAAGGTTGTGAAGAAGCTATGGCTGGTGGTATTTTAGCTGGTTATCCTCTTGTAAATATTGAAGTAACTTTATATGATGGTTCTTACCATGATGTTGATTCATCTGAAATGGCATTTAAACTTGCTGCTTCTATGGGATTCAAACAAGGTTGTAGATCTGGAGCTGCTCAAGCAGTTATTCTAGAGCCAATTATGAAAGTTGAAATTGAAACTCCTGAAGATTATATGGGAGATGTTATCGGTGACGTTAACAAAAGAAGAGGACAAGTTCAATCAATGGATGACAGAGCTGGTGTTAAACTAGTTGTTGCAATGATTCCATTATCTGAAATGTTCGGATACTCTACAGACTTAAGATCTATGTCTCAAGGTAGAGCAACTTATTCAATGATCTTTGATAACTATTCTGAAGTTCCAAAAAATGTAGCTGAAGAAATTATGAAAAAGAGAAACGGATAATCTAAAAAATTAGATTATCGATTCTTAAAAAAGCCTCAACTTTGGTTGAGGCTTTTTTTTTGTATAAATCCTATTTTAAATAGATATTAGATAAAATCATCTTAATTACTTAATAAGAGAAATCAATGTTTATAATTAAAAGTTTACTAATTTGTTTAATTGTATTAAATTTAAATGCCATGCAAAAAGATATAATATATATTGAAGATGATATTAGCAGTAAAATTAGTTTAAAAAATGAATTTTTAAATCCCTCTACTGAATATTATACTTTAACTCTAGCTACATTTGATGATAAGAATTTTGATGCAATTGATTTTTTTAAAAACAATCAATTAAATCAAGCAATAGCTTATAGATATGGAAAGAATAAGAATTATATTAAAATAATCTCGGGAATATATAAGAATGGGACATTGGCACAAAATGATATAAAAAACCTTTCTATTCAAATTCAAAATAATAAACCTTATTCTTCAAAATTATTTAGACATAGTAACAGATATTATAAATATAGCGATTATATTACTTCAAGTAGTACTAAAGTAAATCAATTTAGTAATATTGAAAAGTCTATTTATATAGACAACAATGAATATACAAATAAGTTAAAAGAAGAGTTTTTAAATAAAGATTCTAAATACTACTCTATTGCTTTAGGTTCAATATACTATAAAGATGAAAATTTAGTAAGAGATTTTATAAAAAAATATAATTTATCAAATAAAATACTTGCTCATGTTTATGGTAAAAACAACGATAAAATAAGAATCATATATGGACTATATAAAAGTAGAGATGAAGCTAATAATGCAATAAAGAATTTTAATTATAAAGTAAAATCTAATAGACCTTTTACAATGAAAATCAATAAGTTTAGAAATTTTTATACTAAGTATTTTCCTTTAAATTCTAAAGATGATTCAATTGTAGAATTAAGAATAAATGATAGTAATAATGTAGAGAAAGTTGATTCTGTAAAACTTAGTAATGATATTAAAATTATTGAACATAAAAAGCTAATTAAAAAAACATATGAAAAAAAGATTCCTAAAAAAGAAAAAATAAGAAGTGTAAAAAAATTAATTAAAAAAATAGATATAAAAAGAACAATTAAAAAATCTAAGAGTAAAAGTATAAAAAAAATAAAACAAGAAATATTAAAAAATAAGAAGTTTGTAAAAGATTCTATATTAGAAGATGTTTATTTTTTAGAGAGCAAAGGTAAATTTAATATTTTAAATGAAGTTTTTCTAAATGACGGAAGCTCTTTTTATACAATAGACTTAGGAGAAATTGAATTAAATGATATTACAATAGAAGAGTTTTTTAAAAAGAATAATTTACATGATAATACTTTAGCATATAAATATGGCGATAATAAAGAGTACGGAAGAATTATTTATGGTGCTTATGAAACTAAAGAAGATGCTAATAATGCAATTAATTTCATCGATACTAAAAGCTCTAATTTAAAAGTTAGTAATATAAAAAATCATCAAAATTTATATAAAGTATATCATAAAGAAGTCAAAGTACAAAAGATAAAAAACGTAATTAGTGATAATTATATTCAAAGAGATGAAAAACATGAAATAGTATATGTTGCGTCTAACTTAGAAAATAATATAAAAAATGAATTTTTTAATAAAGATTCTAAATACTACACAATAACATTATTAACAATTTTACAAGATGATATAAATTTGGAAAACTTTTTAATAGATAATGAGTTGTATAATAATGTATTAGTATATTCAATAGGTTCTGCAAAAAGTTATTATAGAATAATATATGGTTTATATAAAAGCTCAAATGAAGCGAAAAAAGCTATAAATAGACTTAATGAAAATTTAAAAAATAATGCACCTTATGTATCTAAGATTATAACTAATCAAAAGAAATTTGAAAGCTATAACAATAGAGCACTTGAAGAGAAAATTATAAAATTAAAAAAAATAAAATTTTAGAAATAGGATTCATATTTGAAAATTACAAAAAGTTTTGAAAAACTAAAAAATGCTAAAAAAGCAGGAATTATTCTTAAACCTGAATCTCCTGAAATAAAAAAAGAGTTTGTAGAAATAAAAAAATATTTAGCAGTTCATAATATTGATATAATACTAGAAAAAAATAGTGCTAAAATGATAAATGAAGTTGGCATGGAATTAAAACAACTTTGCAAAGAAGTTGATTTTTTAGTGTCAGTTGGTGGAGACGGAACTTTGTTATCTGTTGTAAGAAAATCTTTTGAATTTAATCTTCCAATTTTAGGGGTACATTTAGGAACTTTAGGATTCTTAACTGATATCGTATATGAAGAATTGCCTAATTTTTTGAATGATTTTAAAAATGACGATTATAGAATAGATAATAGAATGCTTGTAGAGTGTAGTGTAAATAATAAAAAGTTTGTTGCATTTAATGATATTGTTATATCTAGAAAAACTGTATCTTCTATGATTAGGCTTGACGCTAAAATCGATGGCAATAATTTTAATTCTTATTATGGTGATGGAGTTATAATTTCGACGCCTACAGGTTCTACAGCATATAATTTATCTGTTGGAGGTCCAATTGTTTATCCTTTAACTGATGCATTTATTATAACTCCTGTTGCACAACATAGTTTAAGTCAAAGACCTTTAGTTATGCCAGCTGATATTGAAATAGAATTTAAAATCAAAGATAAACAGGGTGCAGTTTTATTAATAGATGGACAAGACACATATGAAGTAGATAAAGGTGATATTCTAAAAGTGACAATAGCTAGTAAAAAAGCAAAATTAATACATAGATCAAAAAGAAATTTTTTTGAAGTATTAAATGATAAATTAGGTTGGGGTAATTAAACAGATGTTAAATAGGATTTATCTAAAAGATTTTTTATCATTTAAAGAAGTTGATATAGAAATAAAAAAAGGTCTAGTTGTTTTTACAGGTCCAAGTGGTGCAGGAAAGTCTGTTTTAATGCAATCAATATTATCTTTGTTTGCAATTGAAGAGTGTCGTGCAAATTTAGGTGAAGTTACTTTAAATGGGTTAAATGTTCAAAATGAAGCATATGACATTAATATAAATGATGAAATTATAATTAAAGAGATAAAAAAAGAAAAAACTAGATACTTTTTAAACTCTCAAACAATTTCAAAAAAGAATCTAAATCTTTTTTCAAAAAAACTAATTAAGCACTTACATTTAAAAGATACAAGTGATTTTGAAAGTAAAAAACTAGTGGAATTTTTAGATTCTTTATGTTTAAAAGAGTATAGTGAATTTAAAGATTTAAAAGATAATTTTATCTCTAAGTATCACGAACTACAGAAAATTAATAAAGAATTGTTAAAGATAAAAGAAGATGAGAGTAAATTAGAGGACTTAAAAGAATTTGCTAAGTTTGAAATTGAAAAAATAGTTACTCTGGATCCTAAAATTGGTGAATATGAAGAGTTAAATGAAATTAAGAAAAAATTATCTAAAAAAGAGAAAATACAAGAAGCTATTGAAAAATCTTCTGATATATTTAATTATACGTCATCCGTAAATAATGCTTTACAATTAATGGAAGAAGAAAGTGCTTTTTTTGATGAATCTATGAATGAATTAAATAATATCTTTGAAAAATTCAATGATTCTTTATACGAACTAGAAGAGTTAGATATAGAAAATGTTTTAGATAGAATTGAAAAATTATCTTCTTTACAAAAGAGGTTTGGTTCTATTGAAGAAGCATTAACTTATAAAAAAGAAAAAGAAATTGAATTAGAATCTTATGAAAATATTTTTTTTGAAAAAGCAATTTTAGAAAAAAATCTAACTAAAGCTAAGAATGAAGTAAATATACTTTCTAGTAAAATTACTAATTATAGATTAAAGTCAAAAGAGATTATTGAGAAAAAGATTAATTATTATTTGAAATATTTATATTTGTCAAATGCAAAAATTAAATTGGAATCAAAAGAACTTGATATCACAGGTGTTGACAAAGTTATTTTTGAATTAAATGGTGTAAATTTAGAAACAATAAGTAGTGGTGAATTTAATAGACTTAGACTAGCTTTGCTTACGTCTATAAGTGAATTTGATATTGTGCAGAATGGAATTTTATTTTTAGATGAAATTGATGCTAACCTAAGTGGTAAAGAGAGTTCTGCCATAGCTACAGTTTTAAGTAAACTTTGTGAAACTTATCAAATATTTGCAATATCTCATCAACCTCAATTAACTTCTACAGCTAATCAACATTTTTTAGTGGATAAAAAAGAGGGAGTTTCAAGTGTTAAAGAGCTTGATGAAAATTCAAGAATTAATGAAATTGCTAGAATGATTAGTGGTGAAAATATAACTGATGATGCATACTCTTTTGCTAAAAATTTACTAAAAGAAAGAATTATTCATTAATTGAAAATTCTTTCTTCATATTTTCTATTAGCCTTTTTAATTTGATTTTATCTGATTTAGTTCTAGCTTCATCAATTATAGTATCTAAGCTTTTATGAAATTTTTTTAAAAAAACCAAAATATAATTACTTTTTTTATAAGGATTATTAATATGAGCATTTAATTCTATAAGTTCTAATACTAGTTCTGTATATCCTAAAAATGCAGCATAATTTATTGCCGTAACACCAAACTTATCAGGTTCATTTAGTAAGGTTTTGTTGTATGCGTAAATAAGTTTAAATATTTTCATATCATTTTTCCAAACTGCATTATGTATAATATTTCTGCCTCTATTATCTATAGCATTTACATCAGCACCAGAATGTAATAAAAGTTTTATTGTAATAATATCGCAATCTAAAATTGCTTTATGTAGAGTTATACCTCCAAAAGAATCTTTAGAATTAACATTCGCACCCATCATTATTATTGTTTGTAAATTATTATGATAATCTTTATATCTTTTTTCTTTTTTAAATTCTTGTTTCTCTTTCATATATTTATATATAATATGATTACCATCTTTGTCTAAGAGATTGATATCTAATCCTTTGTCTAATAATTTCAAAAAAATAGATTCACTCTCGTATCCATTTTCTACAACATAAAATAAAACACCTCTATTATTAGAATCTATTGCCTTTAGGTTATTGAATTTTTTGGTAATCCTATTTATTATATTAATACTTCTATATGTTTTATTATAAAATAAAATTTCATCATTCATAATAAAATTAGCATCATTAAATAAATCGTCAATGACTTCAATATTCTCATGTTTTATAGCTAAATGTAGTAAAGTTTCGTTTTTTTTATTAATATCTGTTGTGTGCTTTTTAATTATTTTATAAATATTAAAATTTTTATTAATTATCGCAAAAGATATAGCCTTATTACCTTCATTGTTTTCAAAATTTACATTCAGATCACTTTTTCTTAATAATTCCATTACTGTATCTAAATAATTTTTAGAAGATGCCAATATAAGAGGACTAATTGCATTTGCATCTATATTATTGTAGTCAATTTTATTCTTTAAAAGCCATTTTACAGCTTCAATTCTATTTTCTGGAATAATAAGATGAAGAAAGTTCTGTAACTCTTGGTTTTATGATTAATATCGATTTGTTTTAACATTGAATTAGCTTTTGATTCATTAAAAGTATTTTTTTTTAATACATCTATTAGATCTTCCGCTGTTATTTTTTTAAATAAACTACTTATCATTATACTCCTTATGAATTTTATATTTACATTTAAATCTTAAAAAAATAATTAGTAAACATTTTGATTTTTACTTAATATATATTAAGTAATTTAATTGACAATCATTGTTTTTTAAGAGTATAATTCTTTAAATAATAAAATTGGAGAGTTTATGTTTTATACCCTATCAATAAAGACAAAATTACTAGTTATCTCTTTATGTGCAATATTAATTGTTTCAGTTTTAGTTGCTACACAATCAATATTGTCAATCAAGAAAATTTCTGAAAAAAATATATCAAATTTTGAAAAAGAAGCTTATTCTACTAAAGAAAAAGAATTACAAAATTATGTTTCTTTAGCAATTAAAACAGTTAAATCATATTATGAAAGAACTAATATAGAAAAAGTTAAAGTTGAAGTTCAAGAAGATTTGAAATCTAAAACTGATTATCTTTTTTCAATAATTAATTCTGAATATAAAAAATATAAAGATGTGTTGTCAGAAGATGAATTACAAAATAGAATTAAAGGAATTGTTGAAGGAACTAGATATGGTAAAAGTGGTTATTTTTGGATTAATGATACAAATGCAGTAATAGTTATGCATCCAATAAAGCCTGCTTTAAATGGTAAAGAATTAGGCCAATTTAAAGATAAAGGTGGCAAAAGAATTTTCCACGAATCTGCTCGTGTGGGAAAAGAAAAAGGAGAGGGTTTTGTTGACTATATTTGGCCTAAACCAGGCTTCGATAAACCGCAACCAAAAGTTTCATATGTAAAACTTTTTAAACCATATAATTGGGTACTTGGAACTGGAGCTTACGTATCTGATGTTTCTACAAGCATAAAAAAAGATGCCTTAAAAGCAATATCAGATATGAGATATGCTAAAAATGGATATTTTTTTATAAATAATTCAGTTCCTGAAATGGTTATGCATCCAATAAAACCATCTTTAGATGGAAAAAACTTATCTAAAATAAAAGATAAAGCAGGACAATATTTATTTGTTGAAATCTCTAAGGTTGCTAATAAAAAAGCATCAGGAGGTTTAGTAAAATATATGTGGTCAAAACCTGGAGAGGAAGATCCTCAGCCAAAATTCTCATATGTTCAAAAATTTGAAGAATGGGACTGGATAATTGGAACAGGTGCATATGTTGATGATATTGTAAAAAATGTTGAAATAATGAAAAAAAATACAGAAAAAGAGATAAATAAAATTATTACATTTATTTCTATATTTACACTTATTAGTGTCTTTATAATATATATTATTTACTCATTTTTAGTTAAAAGAGCGATTATTAATCCACTAAGTAATTTAATAAAAGCTATTGATGATGTTGCTATTGATTCTTCAAATCAGAAAAATCAAATAGTCAAGAATTCAGATGATGAAATTGGAAAAGTTGTTGATTCTTTTAATGCTTATATTAAAAAGCTTCAAGATGGCTATGATGAAGATGCAAAAGTTATTGCAGAAGTTGAAGATGTTATAAGGAAAGTAAATAATGGTTTTTATGTTTATAAAGTTGAAAAAAAATCTTCAAATCCATTAGTCCAAGAGTTAAAACAATCAATTAATTTAATGATAGAAGGAACTAATCAAAAGCTTGAAGAGATTAATAATATACTAATTGAGTATGGTAATTGTAATTTTGATTATAAGTTTGATGATAGAAAACACGATTCATCATATGGTATAGTTGGTTCAATCTTTACTAGTACTAAACAACTAGGATGTACTGTTTCAGAATTTTTATCAATGATTACTACAAGTGGAGATAAACTAAATAAAGATACTACTGTTTTATCTACATCTTCTAATAAATTGTCTAATTCTGCAAATGAACAGGCTGCATCATTAGAAGAAACTGCTGCAGCAGTTGAAGAAATAACTTCAATTATAAAATCAAGTAATGAAAAAGTTAATAGAATGTCAATATTAGCTAATGATTTAAATACATCTGCTAAAGATGGTGAAGAACAAGCATCTAGAACAACAAAAGCTATGGAAGATATTGATAAACAAGTTAATTCTATAAATGATGCTATTACTGTAATTGATCAAATTGCTTTTCAAACAAATATTCTTTCTTTAAATGCAGCAGTTGAAGCTGCAACGGCGGGAGAAGCTGGAAAAGGTTTTGCTGTTGTAGCACAAGAAGTACGTAATTTAGCTTCAAGAAGTTCTGAAGCAGCTAAAGAGATTAAGGGTATTGTCGAGAATGCTACTAATAAAGCAAATGAAGGTAAAGCTATTGCAGATAATATGATAGGTGGATACACTAATTTAAATAAAAAAATCACTGAAACAATTGATTTAATTAGTAATGTTACAGAAGCTAGTAAAGAACAAGAAACAGGTATTGTTCAAATTAATGATGCTATAAACTCTTTAGATCAAGCTACTCAAATAAATGCTTCGTCTGCAACTCAAATTAGTAATCTTGCTAATGAAGTATCATCTTTATCTACAAATTTATTAAGTATTGCAGATAGAACTAATTATAATGAAAATAAAAAAAATGAAACTTGTGATATTGATTTAGTTTTTAAAATTTCAAAATTAAAAAACGATCATATAATATTCAAAAATGACAATTTTTCAAAATTATCTTCTTATAAAACTTGGGATGTAAAATCTCACATTGATTGTGATTTTGGTAAATGGGTTGTAGAACAAGAGAGAAATTCTTTAGTATTTACTAAAACACCTAATTGGGATTCTATGAAAGAACATCATTCAAGTTTACATAATTGTGTTCAAGATTTTATTAACAAAAATGCAGAATATTCTTCTACTGGTGAATTAGAATTAATAGCTAAGAAAATAGAAGATAATACTGAATCTTTATTTAAAAGTATGGATAATATTAAAGTAGAGTTTTGTAAAGATCAATCCTTTAAGAAAAAGAGTGATACAGAAGTAACTAGCGTAGCTGTAGATACTAAAACTAATAAAATTGAAAGTCCTAAGGTTAAACCTTATAGTAAAACTCCAAAAAAATTAGAATCTGTAAAAGTTCCAACTTCTACAAAATCAATAACTTCAAATAATAATAATGATGATGAATGGGAGAGCTTTTAAAAGCTCAACTGTTCATATTATTATATACTTCTTATGTTCAATAAAATATAAAATAAAAAAAAATTTGATATAATGCGTTTTAATAGATGTGTTTATAACACAAAGGATTATTATGGGTAATGAAAAAGTTGAATTACTATCACCAGCTGGAAATTTAGAAAAATTAAAAATTGCACTTAACTATGGTGCTGATGCAGTTTATGGTGGAGTGAGTCATTTTAGTCTAAGAATTAGAAGTGGTAAAGAGTTTACTTTTGAAACATTTAAAGAGGGTATTGATTATGCTCATTCTATGGGTAAAAAAGTTTATGCAACAATAAATGGTTTCCCTTTCAATTCTCAAATTGAATTGTTAAAAAAACATATAGTAAAAATGGCATCTCTTGAGCCAGATGCTTTAATTGTTGCAGCTCCAGGTGTTGTAAAGTTATGTCGTGAATTAGCTCCGCATATTCCAATTCATTTGTCCACTCAAGCAAATGTAATGAATTATCTTGACGCTCAAGTATATTATGATATGGGAGTCAGAAGAATTATTGCAGCTAGAGAAATCAGTCTACGAGATGTTAAAGAGATAAAAAAACATCTTCCTGATATGGAAATTGAAATTTTTGTTCATGGTTCGATGTGCTTTGCCTATTCCGGGCGTTGTTTAGTTAGTGCAGTGCAAATGGGTAGAGTTCCAAATAGAGGAAGTTGTGCAAATGACTGTAGGTTTGAGTATACTTTATACGCAGCAAATGAGGATCATAGCTCTTTATTTAGATTAGAAGAAGAACCAGGAGTTGGTACATATATTTTTAATGCAAAAGATATGAATTTAGCCTCTCATGTTGATGAAATATTAGAATCGGGAGCTGTAGATTCAATTAAAATTGAAGGACGTACTAAATCTTCTTATTATGCAGCAGTTACAGCTTATACTTATAGACAAGCAATTAATGATTTTTATTTAGATAAATTTGATTCTAATAGATATCAATTAGAATTGGCAACGACTAAAAATAGAGGTTTTACAGATGCTTATTTAATTCATAAACCTTTTGAAAAAAATGATACGCAAAATCATAATTATGCTTTAAGTAAAGGAAGTTACGAAGTTAGTGGTCTAGTAACTGACGATGAAGAACATTTTTTATGTAAATATAAAACATTCCCGAATGAAGAAATTGAGATATTTGCACCTTTAAATACTAAAATAGAATTATGTGAAAATGATATTGGTAAGATTTATAAAAATGAAGATGGAAAATATTATATAAGTTTAAAAAAGATTTTAACTGAAACAAATAAGGAATTAGAATCAGTACATAGTGGAAATACTAACAAAATAAAATTACCAGGTAAACTACCTTATTTAACTATGTTTAGAGTTAAAAATCCTGATCCATCTGTAGAGGGGTTTAGTAATTAGATATGGTTATATTTAGAGTAAGTGAAAATATTAATATTAAGACAACTGATGGTACTTTAGTTAAATATATTAAATTAAAAAATCCTTCGACACTTTTTAATGAAACTATATATTTAACAACTTACAATGATTTTAAGGATTTAAAAAAAGTATTTACAAATGTTGGAGAAAAATATAAAACTAGAGTAATTGACGAAACTAAGATTAGAACTTTAGATCAGTTTCCTAAAGAATTAGGAATACCAAATATTAATGAATATTTGATTACTCAAAATAATGATTTTAAATTTAAGGATTTTATTAAAGTAAATAAGAAAGAATCTGAATTAAACTCAATGTATTTGAATGAGAATAAAGTAGATATTAAAAATCAGATAGTAAATTTTAATAAGCCTGAGGTTTCTCTTGTAATAATTGGAAATTTAGGTAATAATATAGCTGAAATGATATGTGCCTGTTCTGCTTTAAGGATTTTGCATCAAAATTTAATAAAAAAATTTAATAGTATTAAGATTGATTTATATTTAAATTCATCTGATAATAAATTTTATACAAGAGATAAATTAATTTTTAAAAATCAATCTTTTATAAATAAAGTTTCTGCCTTAGGTATTAATGTAAAAGAATTTTGTGAATATGATTTTTTTATTGATGGAAGTTCCGTATCTAATAGAAGTTATTATAAAAACCTTCCTTCTATTGATGGGTGGCTATATAAATTTGGCATAGATTATAAACATATACCTGATATTGAAAAGTATAACACTATTAATCTAACTTCTTATAAACCAAAAAAATCTTTAGAAGAAAAAATAAAAAATCTTAAATTAAAAGGTAAAATACTTTTATATCATCCTTATTCTGCAAATATTAATAAATCTATACCTAAAGAAATTGCAATTAAGTTATTAAAAGAGTTAATTATAAAAGTTTCAAATTATACTATTGTCTCTGTTTTAAAATTAGATGTAAATATTAGTGATGATAGATATGTAGATTTGTCAAATGAATCTAAAAGCTTTTTAGATTATTCTTATATAATCTCAAATATGGATAAGATTATTACAACAAATACGTCAACATATCATATAGCTGATGCCTTTTTGATTCCTACTATTGTAATATTTTCTAATGAAGAATTTATTAATATGGCTCAAATTTATCAAACTTCTAATATATTGCTTATAAAAGATAAATCAAAGAATTACAGTAATTTTATTTTTAAAAACGATTCATTAATTTTATACAAATTTGATGGTTGGCAAAAGCTCAAATTATCGAAGATTATTAAATTATTAGAAACAATTTGATATAATATCGTCTATTTTTAAAAAAGGGTTAATAAAATGAATTTTGTATCAATTATTATGGGAAGTAAATCTGACTATGAAATTATGAAACATTGTGCAGATACTTTTGAAAAGTTTGATGTTAAATATGAGATTGTTATTTCTTCTGCTCACAGAAGTCCAGATAGAACTAAAACTTATATTAAAGAAGCTGAAGAAAAAGGTGCTGTGTCATTTATTGCAGCAGCTGGAATGGCTGCTCACTTAGCTGGTGCATTGGCTGCAGGAACAACTAAACCAGTAATTGGAGTACCTATGAAAGGTGGAGCAATGGATGGAATGGATGCTATGCTTTCAACTGTTCAAATGCCTGCTGGTATGCCTGTGGGAACTGTAGCATTAGGAAGATCTGGTGCAGTTAATGCTGCATATTTTGCAATGCAAATTATGGCAATTAGTGATAAAGAATTAGCTGTAAAATTAAAAGAAGATAGAGTTATGCAAGCTAAGAAAGTAGAAACTGATTCTGCTAGTATTGAAGTAATTTTATAATGAAACAAGTTGCACTATTTACACTTCCTAAGTGTAAATGGTGTAATGAAGTAAGAGCTTATTTTAAAGCAAAAAAGATTAAATATAATTCAATTGATCTTTCCACAAATAAAAAAGCTTTAACTGATTGTAAGAAACATGGTTGCAAAGGTGCACCTGTAGTTTTAATAGAGAATCAATGGATTTGTGGTTTTGATAAAAATAAAATTAATAAAGCATTAGGAATTAAATAGATGGTTACATTTTCGGAAATTCTATTAAAATTACAACAGTTTTGGGCAGAACAAGGATGTAATATTGTACAACCTTATGATATCCCTGCGGGTGCTGGTACTTTTCACCCCGCAACAATACTTAGAAGTTTAGATTCAACTCCTTGGAGTACTGCTTATGTAGCTCCTAGTAGAAGGCCTACAGATGGGAGATATGGTGAAAACCCAAATAGGTTAGGAGCTTACTACCAGTTTCAAACACTAATTAAACCAAGTCCAGATAATATTCAAGATTTATATTTACAATCTTTAGAGTATTTAGGTTTAGATATTTCTAAACATGATATAAGATTTGTAGAAGATAATTGGGAATCTCCAACTTTAGGTGCATGGGGACTTGGATGGGAAGTTTGGCTTGATGGAATGGAAGTAACACAATTTACATATTTTCAACAAGTAGGAGGTTTAGCGTGTGATCCTGTTGCTGTTGAAATAACATATGGTACTGAAAGACTAGCTATGTATTTACAAGGAGTTGATTCTGTATTTGATATTGTTTGGAATGAAAACCAGTATGGAAAAACAACTTATGCTGACGTTCATAAAGAAAGCGAATATGAATTCTCAAAATATAACTTTGAAGTAGCAGATGTGGATATGTTATTTAGACATTTTGATGATGCTTTTAAAGAGTGTAAGATATGCTTAGAAAAAGAATTGCCTTTACCTGCATATGATCAATGCATGGTAGCATCTCATGCATTTAATACTCTAGATGCAAGAAAAGCTATTTCAGTTACGGAAAGACAGAATTATATCTTAAAGGTAAGAGAATTAGCACAAGGGTGTGCAGTTTTATATAAAGATCAAGAGCCAGAAAGATTAAAAAGAATAGGAAGACTATAAGTTTATGAAATTAAAACAAATCTACGATTATCTTGATTCTATCTCACCTTTTGAATTACAAGAAAAATGGGATAATTCTGGATTATTAGTAGGTGGTTTTGAAGATGAAGTAAACAATGTTTATATATCAATAGACTTAGATGAAGAAGTTTTAAATAGTATGGAAGATAATTCTTTAATTATTACTCATCACCCTTTAATCTTTTCTGCATTAAAAAAAATAAATTATGATTCTTATAGTACTAAGTTACTAAGAATTTTAATAAAAAAGAATATTGCATTAATTGCAATGCATACAAATATTGATGTTACACATTTAAATAAATATGTAGCAAATAATGTTTTAGGTTTAGATGTTATTAGTAGTGAAGATTATATATGTTATGCGAATGTAAATGATAGTTTTTCAAATTTTGCAAATAATATATCGTCTAGATTAGGTTTAAAGTATTTAAAATATGTCAAATGCTCTCAAAGTGTAAAGAAAGTTGCCTTAGTAACTGGTGCAGGAATGTCAATGATTTCTAATGTAAAAGCTGATTGTTTTATAACAGGTGATATAAAATATCATGATGCCATGGAAGCAAAAGCTAGAGGAATATCTTTAATTGACATAAGACACTATGAAAGTGAGAAGCACTTTAGCCCCTTAGTAGAGGGACTTTTAAGTGAATATTTGAAAAAAAATAAATTAAAAGCTATAATAACATCTTCAAAAAATCCATTTACGTTTTGTACACAAGGAGAAACGGTTGAATAAATATTTACAAGATTTAGTAAAATTATCAAAATATGATAGTTCTATTAGTATGTTTGAACCAAAAATAGAGAATGAAAAATCAAAGCTATCTACATTTGTTGAGATTGCTCAAAGTATTAAAAGTTCTATAGATGAAACATATGCGCAAATTGATGATGTAAAATCAAAAAGAACTAAGAATAACATCCATTTAGCGGAGTTAAAGACAAAATTAGAAGATATTTCTAAAAAGAACAATAATGTTCAAAATGAAAAAGAGCTAAAAGCATTACAGTTAGAAGAGGAAATTGCAAAAGAGCAAATTTCGTTTGCTAATGAAGAGATTATTAGACTTGATAAAATTACTGTAGCAAAAGAAGAAGAATTAAAAGAATTACAAGAAAAATTAACTGAAGAAGAAGAATCGATAAAAGAGATTCAAGTTTCAGTAGATAATGCAATAGATGCAATTAATCAAGAAAGAAATGTAGTTTCACAATCAAGAGGTGAATTATTAGAAAAGTTTGATAATAAGATTTTAACTTTTTATGAAAAAATTAGAAGATGGGCAAAAGATTCTGCTGTTGTTCCTGTTAAAAATCAAGCATGCTATGGATGTTTTATGAAAATAAATGATAAAACATATGCTGAAGTTATAAAATCAGAAGAGATAATTAATTGTCCGCATTGTGGAAGAATTTTATATAAAGAAGTAGAAACTGAAGAGGCTTAATATTGAGCCTTTTTAGTATTATTTATTATTTATTTGCAACACTAATATATATACTTGTAATACCCTATCTAATATTTAAATCACGTAACTCAAAATATAAAGTAGCAATACCTTCAAAATTTTTTTTAAGAAATAATCGTAGTTTTGATGAAAATGGAATATGGTTCCATACTTGTTCTATGGGAGAAACTAAAGCTATTAAACCTTTAGTGGAAAATCTTGATATAGAAACAAATATTTCTGTTATTACCAATACAGGTTTTGATGAAGCTAAGAGCATTACATCTAATGTAAGATATTTACCTTTTGAAATTTTTTTACCTTTTTGGATTAATAGACAAAAAGCTTTGGTAGTTATGGAAGCAGAACTTTGGTATATGCTATTTTTGATAGCAAGAAAGAAAGGTGCAAAAACTTTTTTAATAAATGCTAGAATTTCTGATAAGTCTTATAACTCTTATAAAAGATTTTCTTTTTTTTATAAAAGAGTTTTTGAAAATATTGATAAAGTTTTTGCACAAACTAATATTGATAGAGAAAGATTATTGCAATTGGGTGCAAAAAATGTTGAAGTAATAGGAAATATTAAATTAGCTCAACTTCCAAAAATAAATAAGAGTTTTCAAAAAGTTAATGAAGTTTTAATTACAGCTGGAAGTACCCATGAAAGAGAAGAAGAATTAATTCTAAATTCTTATGATAGAAAATTTGGAAAATTAGTTATTGTTCCTAGGCATCCGGAAAGATTTGAAAAGGTTAGTCTTTTAATTGAGAATTATACATTAGACAAGAAACTTTCATATCATAGGTTTTCTCAAAAAGAAGATTTTAGTAGTGATATTATTCTAGTAGATTGTTTAGGTGAGTTAAATAATATTTATGCAATATCTGATGTTGTAATATTAGGTGGTGCATTTGAAAATATTGGAGGACATAATCCTGTGGAACCAGCATTTTTTGGATGTAAATTAATAAGTGGAGAAAATATTTTTAATCAAAAGTCTCTTTTTGAATGTGTAAATAATTACAGTATAATAAAAAAAGATCAACTAAGAGAAACATTAGAAAATATTAAAAATTTAAAAAAATCAAGTTTAGTTCAAAAAGGTAATATAGAACCTATTATGAAAGAACTAAGCAACTTAAAGGAATAAAATGGGATACGATAAGGCATATAAAGTATTAGCAAAACAAGAAGGCATTTCTAATTCTAAGGCAAAAGAATTAATTGATAAAGGATTAGTAAGAGCTGCTGGTAAAAAAGTTGTAATTGCTAGAGGTGAAATTGATGAAGATACAACATTTAGTGTAAAAGAGATTGCTTCTATTAAAATGATATTTCAAGATGATGATATTCTAGCAGTAGATAAACCAGCTTTTTTAACAAGTGATGAAGTAGCAAAAAAGTTCCCTGATTACATAATGCTAAATAGATTAGATAAAGAGACTAGTGGTGTAATGTTATTTGCAAAAAATGAAGAGTTTCAAAAGAAAGCTATTTCTGAATTTAAAGCTAATCGAGTTTATAAAGAGTATGTAGCAATAGTTGATGGTAAAGTAATCGATGAGATAGAAATAGATAAGCCAATATTAACTGCAAAAAATAGAGGTATAGCAAAATCAAAAATTGACGCAAAAAAGGGAAAACCTGCAAAGTCTACTGTCTATCCTATGCTTGTAGAAGGTAATAAATCAAAGATTAAAATTGTTATTGATACAGGAAGAACACATCAAATTAGAGTACATTTAAATTCTGTAGGCTTACCAATTATTGGAGATGCTATTTATGGTAAACCAGCTGCAAATATTAATAGAGTTTTATTACATTCTAAAATAACTAAAATTTTTGATTATACTTTTGAGGCAAAAGAACCACGAGAATTTAGAGTGTATGAATTTAACTAAAATTTAAGAAATACAAAAATTAAAAACTCCATTACTATGGGGTTTTTAAATAAGTTAAAATTAAATTTTACTTAAACTGATACCTGATTCAACTTAACTAAAGTATAAAAACTGTAGAATCGCACAAATTTTAAGATATGGAGATAGTTTTGTTTGATTCATTAACCGGTTCTATAAAAAATGCAGTAAATAAAATTAGGCATAAAGATGACGTTGCCTCTTTAAAAAAAGCAATTACTGAATTAAAAAAATCATTGTTAAAAGCTGATGTACATCATAAAACAACAAAAGAATTGATACTTGCAATTGAAACTGAGACTAAAAGAAATGGTATTGGTCAAGATTCTTTTTTAAAAGCTTTACAAACTGAGTTAGCTAATGTTCTTACAACAAAAGGTAATCAGGGTTTTGTATTCTCTTCGACTCCTCCAACTACTATTCTTATGACTGGACTTCAAGGTTCAGGAAAAACAACTACAACTGGTAAATTAGCAAATTATCTTAAGTTAAGAAAGAAAAAAGTTTTAGTTGCTGCTGCGGATTTACAAAGACTTGCAGCCGTAGAACAATTGAAACAAATATCTGCTCAAATTGAAGTTGATATTTATTTTGACGATAATGAAAAAGACCCTATTAAAATTGCTAAAGCGGCACAAGAAAAAGCAAGAAAAGAATTATATGATGTTCTTTTAATAGATACCGCTGGACGTTTAGCAATTGATAATGAATTAATGGATCAGTTAGATGATATTAAAAAAGCTGTTTCACCAGATGAAATATTTTATGTTGCTGATTCTTTAACGGGTCATGATGCAACTAAAACAGCTAGTACCTTTAAAGAAAAAATTGGTATAGATGGTGTTATCTTATCAAAATATGATGGTGATACAAAAGGTGGAGTTGCTATTTCAATTGCCCATCAAGTTGGTGTTCCTTTGAGATTTATAGGTATTGGTGAAAAAATGCCTGATCTTGAAGTCTTTATTCCTGATAGAATTGTTTCACGATTAATGGGTGCAGGAGATATTGAAGGACTTGCGGAAAAAGCATCATCTGTTATTGATGAGAAGAAAGCAAAAGAAGTAAGTAAAAAAATCAAAAAAGGTGAATTTAACTTTAATGATTTTTTAGATCAATTATCAATGATGAGTAAATTGGGTTCTATGAAATC
>JAAETO010000025.1 GCA_024228275.1 Arcobacter sp. | reverse complement strand
TTTTTTTTTTTCTTACTAATTAATTAATGCAAAGTCTACAGCACTTAATACATGTAAATTTGTTGTATCATATATTGGAATACTTACACTATCTTGTTGTACTAACATATCAATTTCGGTACATCCTAATATAACTCCTTGTACTTCATCTTCTTTTTCTAATCTTTCTATGATTTTTAAATACTCATTTTTAGATTGTTTATTAACTTTTCCTAAACATAACTCTTTATAGATTACTTCATGTATTATATCTTGTTCTTTTTCATTTGGAACGACAACTTCAATATCGAAATTATCTTCAATTCTATTTTTATAAAAATCTTCAAGCATAGTAAATTTTGTACCTAAAAGTGCAACTTTTTTTATACCATCTTTAACTAATTCATTTCCTGTTGTATCAGCTATATGTAAAATCGGAATACTTATATTTTGTTCTATATTAGAAGCTACCTTATGCATTGTATTTGTACATATAATTAAAAAGTCCGCATTTGCATTTTCAACTGCTTTTGCTTCATTTGAAAGTATTTTTGCAGTTTCATCCCATAATCCTAAATGTTGTAACTTTTCTATTTCTTCGAAATCAACACTAGAAAGTATAATCTTGGCACTATGTAGTCCTCCAAGCCTATTTTTAATCTCTTCATTTAATAATTTATAATATGTAGAAGTTGATTCCCAAGACATTCCACCTAACATTCCTATTTTTTTCATATTCTATTTCTCCAAAGCCAATTTAAAGCCAAAACCTATAAACAGTACTCCCGTGACCTTTTGTATTATATTACTTATATCATTTTTAAATGAAAACTTATTTGACAAATGTAAAGAAGTATATGCAATTATGACATTCACTAAAAATCCAAATAATATAAAAATCAAACCTAAAATAAATAAAGCAATACTAGAGTTAGAACTATTCGTATCAATAAACTGTGGTAAAAAAGTAATAAAAAATATAGCAATTTTAGGATTAAAAATATTAATTAAAACTCCTGTATTAAAAACCTTTACTTTATTCATAGATAAATTTTTAGACTTTTTAAAATTCATTTTTTTATTTTTAGAAAAAATCATACAAGAA
>JAAETO010000024.1 GCA_024228275.1 Arcobacter sp. | reverse complement strand
ATTTATTTATAAAATTGCGCATAAATTTAATAATACTTGCCAGCCCCTTTTTACCACACAACGTCCCTTGCTTACTCGACGCAAAAAAAGTCCAGCGAGCTATTGAATTAACCAAATTATTTATAATGAACAACAAAACTTTAAAAAACTCACCGCGCGTTTTGCGGTCGAGTAGAGCAAATTGTTAGGTTTTTTAACAAAAATCAATATACTTTATCCAAAATATAATTTGATTTTTTTCATTTTTCATTTCAATCCAACCAATTGGCTCGATTATATATTCATATGTATCATGATTCAGACCAACATATGCAATTTCAATCCAATTTCCTTTTTGGTTAATAACTTTTATAGCATAATCTTTTAGAGAAATTTCTAACTCAAAATTTATATCTGGTTTTTTATAAATATTAATTTTACGATCATTACAATAAAATAAATCAATATAATATTTATTTGATCCTACAAGATTATCCATCATTACGATTTTAGTACCATAAGATTTATTTACATCTTTAATGTCAATCCAGGCTTGGAGATTTTTTTTACAATCGTACACTATCAAATAGTAATTAGATAATGTATCTAAAATAGGAAATCTAAAATTATGTACAGTTTTTCCATCCAATCCATGCATACCATAACCATAGTTACTTACCGGGATAGTTTCTTTCAGGACCACTATTGATTTTTCATAATGGAATTTATTTTTGTTTAAACTATATATCTTAATGGATCCTGCTATTTTATCAGCATGAGTATTTACAGTTAGTATACCTTTAATATTTTGATGCTGTAAATTTTTAAATTCATCACAGGTAATATGATAGCGTTCCTCTGGACCGTTGCCATATATATACCCAATTAATAAGAAAAATAATAATATCAATTTTTTAAAATTATTATTGTTTGCCATAAGTGTTCACCTTTTCTATTATTAAATATACAGAAACCTAACGCTGAAGTTAACCGGAAAGTGTTCTTCCTTTCCGAGTTAAACGGAATGTT
>JAAETO010000023.1 GCA_024228275.1 Arcobacter sp. | reverse complement strand
TTCGCATCAAATTTGACCTTAATATTAAAATTTATAATAAATTTAAAGATAAGAATTTTTCCTTACCTTTAGAAATTTTAGATGGGCTTTATTGTGAAATTTTCGAGTTTTTAGAAAAACTTGAAGTACAAGTTACTTATAGTTTAGCAGTAATTATTTAAACAAAATTTTCATATTGATTTTTCCAAACTCCGTGAACAAAAAAATAGAGTCTAACGTTTTTTTACCAAAGGTATTTGCTTTAGGATTAAAATGTGGTTCCCTCGGTTCTCCATTTTTATGAAACAAACCTAGTTGATATAAAGAACCTATTATTTCAGGTCTTTCATCAATAAAATAACCAGCACGTTGCCAATAACTTTGAATAATTCTAAGGTAAGCTGCGGCATATAAAATATTTAAGGAGTCAATTTGTAAATCATCAATCAATCTATATGGATTTTTATGAACCTTCAAAATATTTTTATATTTTCCTCCTGGGTAATAACTACTGGATGAATCAGCTAATTGTTTTGAAATGAAATAAGCTGTCTTTAGTTTTACCTGACAAAAACCAATTGAACTATTTTTGCCTACTCTTGCAATTACTTCGTCAAATGCTTCATCAGTCCAATCATAATTTTTTGTTCTTTCTGTATAAATTATTGCAGATAAATATACCGGATTTACATCAAAACTTTTTGATGCAAATATAATTAATTCTTTTCTTTCAATTATTTTAGAATATGCATCTTTATCTGATTCTGAGAATAACTGATTAGAAATAAAAACAAGTAAAAGAAAAGGGGTAAATAAATACCCCTTAACTGTATTTTTAAAGTTTAACATATTATTTAAAGTTTAGGTCATATGACCATAGGAGTTCTTAATTTTCTATTAAAAGGAGAACAAACTATGGTCAAATTACTCAATCGAGATTCGTACGGTATTAAACGTTTGGAATCTAAAAACGCTAAAAATGCTATTATTC
>JAAETO010000022.1 GCA_024228275.1 Arcobacter sp. | reverse complement strand
CCACGTACTATTTATAGAAATATGTGTGAAGAACTAAAAAAAGAAAAAGAAATATTAAATAAAAATTATGAAAAAATTATTAATTAGTGTAGCCGTTTTGATAAGTTGTGTTGGTTATAGCCAAACAAGAATTTATTGTAAACCTGATTTAGAAAAATGTATAAGTAATTTAGAAAATCTTGAGAAATGGATTAAAGATGATTATGAGAATAAAAAAATCACAGGAATTTTATATGACGAATACCATGTGGTAATATTCAACACTATTCAAAGTATTAGTATGGTAATCGAGGATCGAGGCCAATGCGATACAACTAACGCGAAAGAAACTTTGACATATACTTCAAAATGAAAAAATACAATGTTAAAAATTACATTAGGTATAAAGAAGATATTAAGCAAGCTATTAAAAATATACCTAGAAAAAATAACTTTTCTCTGTACAGCAACAAAGACCTTGAAGTTTTATTTCTACCTTTAGTAGAAAATATTTCTAGAAAGTTTGCCACATCTCAAGAAGCTTCTGGTGTTATGTCTATTATGGATATAATACAAGAAGGTAGTTTTCAACTATGTAAAGCTGTAGGTAAAATTGATAGAGAAAAACTAAACGAAAGCGAAGACCAAGAAAAAACAATTAAATCTTTTTTAGCCAAAAGAATAAGAGGAGGTATACGAAGAGCTATTGATATTAATAGAGGAAGCATGAGAATCCCTGAACATAAGCTAAATGAAATTAGAAAAGATAATGGAAAAGATAAAAAAATGGTCGCGATGTTTTTTAATAGCGTGTTTTTAAGTATAGATAATAAACCTTATGATGATGAAGATATGGTATATCAAATACCTGATAATTCAGAGCCATACAATATGGGTATGTTAAATATTTATTTAATGGGATTATTAAAAAAACATCTTACAATCAACGAATACCAAGTATTAAGATTAAGCTATGGATTAGATTGTGAAAAACATTCTGCAAACCAAATAGCGGATTATTTATCCATAGGAGGAGTAAGCGCTTATGTAAGAGTTTCAGAGTTAAAAAAACAAGCCGTAAACAAATTAATAGAAAACGTGGATCACTCGCAAGTACTTGATTACCTGTGAGTTACCATTGTAAAACAAACCAAAAACCTGTAATTATAATAATATGACAAT
>JAAETO010000021.1 GCA_024228275.1 Arcobacter sp. | reverse complement strand
ATATCAGAGGAGTCTTTATCTCAAAGTACAAAAGCAGGAGAATTAATTAATAAAATTGTTCCACAAATAAAACAAACAACAGATTTAGTAGAAGAAATAGCAGCAACAAGTTCTGAACAAGACATAGGAATTAAACAAATAAATGAAGCGATGAATGAACTTGATAAAGTTACGCAACAAAATGCAAATAATAGTGAACAGTTAGCTACTAGTTCAAGTTCTATGAAAGAAGAAGCTATTAAATTAGCTGAAGTTATGAACTTTTTTAAAATATCTAAGAATAATTCAAAATATATTAAAAAAAGTGAAGATAAAGATGAATCGAATATAAAACTATTTTAACTAAAATTAAAGGAGTAGATATGTTTAGAAATGCTACGATAAAATCGAAAATATTAGTTGTAACTATATTAAGTTTGGTTTCAATTGCTATTATTATTTCTATAATTGCAATAAAATCTATAGAGAAGAGTATAGTGATAAATCAATTAGAAAAATTAGATTCAATAAGAGTTTCAAAACAGTCTCATATTGAACATTATTTAAAATCAATTGGTGATTTACTTTTGTCTCTATCAAATTCAAAATTAGCAAAAGATTCTTTAAAAGAATTTTCAAAGACTTTTTATCTACTAGAATCTGAACAAAGTCTAGATATTGAAGATATTAAAAAACAGAGTCTTGATCATTATAATAATAAATACTTAAATAAAATAAATTATGAAATACCTAATTCTGAACAAAGAAAATCAACTCAAGATTATTTACCAAAAAACAACAATGCTTTAATAGCTCAACATATTTTTATTATAGACAACAAAGAAAAAATAGGAGAGAAGAATAAACTTATATACAATGATAAATATAAATCTTCATACTTAGATACTCATAGAAAATATCATAAGTCATATGACATGTTTTTAAATAAGTTTAATCTATATGATATTTTTATAGTTGATAAAAATGGTACGCTTATCTATACTGATTTTAAAGAAAAAGATTTTGCAACAAATTTATATACAGGTATATATAATAATACTGGTATCGCAAAAGCTTTTAAAAAAGCTATAAATCTAAAAAAAGGTCAAATAGCTTTTGATGATTTCAGTTCATATGAACCTAGTTATAATCAACAAGCATCTTTTATTGCAACTCCTATAGTAATCAATAATAACAATGAAGGTGTTTTAATCTTTCAAATGCCAATTAATGAAATTAATAAGATTATGAATTTTAATCATAATTATAAAGAAGCAGGACTAGAAGAAACAGGACAAAGCTACTTAGTTGGAAAAGATTTTTATTTAAAAAATGATACTAGATTTCTAAAGAATATTAATAATAAATTAATAAAAAAACTTAATACAACTATTGGCTTATTAAAAGTTGAAACTGAATCTGTGAAAAATGCTTTTTTAGAAAAAAAAGGTAATTATATTATAAAAAATTACCTTAATGTTAATGTCTTAAGTTCTTATTCCTTAGTCAATGTTTTTAATTCAAAATGGGCTATAATTGCAGAAATAGAAGAAGAAGAAGTATTACATAGCCTAAAAGATTTTGAAAAAACTATTTTTATATTTGTTGGATTAAGTGTACTAATTATAATAATCTTTTACTACTTACTAATAATAAGAATAATCATTCAACCAATAAACAAATTAAAAAATGGCCTTGAATCATTTTTTAAATACTTAAATAAAGAAATTGAAAATGTTGATACTATAGATGTAACAACTAAAGATGAAATAGGCTCAATGGTAAAAGTAATAAATAGTAATATTATAAAAACTAAAGATAATATAGATAAGGATAAAAAAGCTTTATCAAATTTCTCTGAAGTATTAACATCTGTTAACCTTGGTGAATTATCAAAAAGAGTTACGACAGAATCATCAAATATACAAATAAATGTTCTTAAAAACTTAATTAATGATATGTTGAATATGTTGCAATCTGTTTTAGGAAAAGATTTAAATGATATATTAGAAGTTCTTGATAGTTTCGCTAATTCAAAATTTGATAAAAAAGTTATTAACCCTGAAGGTGAAATTGAAATAGTCATCAATCAATTAGGAAATATAATTAATCAACTAGTTACTGATGTAAAATTTGTTATTAACACCGTTGAAAATGGAGATTTTGAAAATAGACTATCAACACAGAATTTAGATGGAGATATAAAAGATATAAATACTGGATTAAATACAGTTATTTCAAGTATTCAAGAAACCTTTAAAGACATAAATACGAACATGAAAAAAGTATCAAGTGGTGATTTAACAGTAAGTATAAATGAAGAACATAAAGGTGAATATCTAGTATTAGCCAAAGCTATTAATAATACTATTGAACAAATAAAAAATGTAATACAAACAGCAAACAATAGTACAACACAAATTGTTTCAGGTCTTGATGAAGTAAGTTCAGCTTCGAGTAATTTATCAAGATCAGCTACATCACAAGCCTCATCACTTGAAGAGACTAGTGTTGCTATTGAAGAAATGGCTTCAAATATTAAAATTAGTACAGATAATATTCATAATACTTCTGCAATTGCAAAAGATGTATCGGTAATGGCAAATGATGGAGGAACAAGTGT
>JAAETO010000020.1 GCA_024228275.1 Arcobacter sp. | reverse complement strand
TCCATTATAGGCATCTCTATATCAGAAATTATTAAACCAATATCATCTAAGTCAATAGTTTTAAGTCTTTCTAATAATGTTTGACCATCATCAAATACTTCATATTTACAACCTATTTTATTAAAAAGTCCAACAACATATTCTTGAATTAACTTACTATCTTCTGCAAAAAGTATAACTTTTTCCATCTTAAATTGATGATTAACATTATTAATAATATTTTTATTTTCTTCCTTCATTTTTGGAAAAACATCTAAAATTAGTTTATCTGAATCAAAAATATCGCATAAATTTTTTTCTTGATTATGTTGAAGTTCTATAATATATGCAGTTTTATCATCTTTTTGAGTTGCTTGAGACATGTTTTTTATATCAATACTTTGTATACCTACAACTTTTTTTATAATTAATCCTATTCTTTTATTAGAATAATTACATAGCATAATAAGTTTGTAATCTTTTTCCTCTCCTTGTTCAACACCAAGCCATTTATCAAAGTTTACTATTGTGACTAAATTTTCTCTTATCTTGGCAATTCCTTTAATAAGTGAAGTTTTTTGGGTACTTCTTACAATATTTAATTTTTTATTCATTATAAGTTCATCAACTTTAGCAACATTTATTGCATAATAATCATCAGAAATATTTTGAAAAATGACATATTGACTTGATATATTTGCACTTCTTGTAACTAATCTTATTAATTCATCATTTTGAAGTTCATTCTCTTCTTCTACTGTTTCAATCATTTTTAATCCTTTTCTAATTCAGATAATTCATGTATATCTAGTACTACTTCCATGTCTAATATTGGAATAAAAAAATTTTGTACTTTACCAATTCTTTTGACAAATCTTTTTTCTATAGAAGTTCCTAAACTAGGAAACTCTTCCATGTCATTTGGAAAAATATCAAATACTTGATTTACTAAATCAACAACTATACCTATTTCTATGAAATCATCTTCATCTTTTATTGATACAACTAAAATACAACTTTTTTTTGTAATCTTACTTTCATTTATATTAAATCTTTTAGCTAATGAGATTATTGGTATTATATTACCTCTAATATTAGTAACACCAACTATATAATTTTTTGAAAATGGTATTTCAGTTATATTTCCATATTTAATAATCTCTTTTACTTTTAAAACTTCAATAGCATATTTCTCATTATTTAATATAAAAGCTAAGTATTGATGTTCTTCAATATTATTAATATCTTCTTTTTTTTTACTTATTTTTAATTCATTTGTTTGCATAGAAACTCCTAAATTTATTTAAATTACTTATTTGTCTATTTTACTTTAAAAAACTTCATGACATTATCTAATTTAATAGCTTCTTCTTTCATAGAACTTGAACTAGTAGCCAACTGTTCACTAGCACTTGCATTTTGTTGCGTAACTTTATCAAGTTCATTCATTGCTTCATGTATTTGTTTAATTCCTATGTCTTGTTCAGAACTTGTTGCTGCTATTTCTTCTACTAAATCTGTTGTTTGTTTTATTTGTGGAACAATTTTATTAATTAATTCTCCTGCTTTTGTACTTTGAGATAAAGACTCCTCTGATAT
>JAAETO010000019.1 GCA_024228275.1 Arcobacter sp. | reverse complement strand
TGCCCAATCTCATGATTTAGATACGAAAGAAATAATAGAAGGTGTAGGATTAGATCCAAGAATAGGAACTCACTATAATAACCCTTCTTTTGGATATGGCGGATATTGTCTTCCTAAAGATACAAAACAACTTCTTGCAAACTATAAAGATGTACCATCAAATATGATTGAATCTATAGTAAATGCAAATAGTACAAGAAAAGATTTTATAGCTAATAGTATTATTGCTAAAAATCCCAAAGTTGTTGGAATATACAGACTTGTAATGAAAAGTGGTTCAGATAACTTTAGATCAAGTGCAATACAAGGAATAATGAAACGAATCAAGGCAAAAGGTATAGAGGTAATAATATACGAACCAGCTTTTAATGAAGAAGAGTTTTTTCACTCAAAAGTTATAAAAGATTTATCTGAGTTTAAAAATAAAAGTGATGTGATAGTAGCAAATAGATTATCAAAGAACTTAAAAGATATAGAAGAAAAAGTTTATACAAGAGATATTTTTAATTCTGATAGTTAAAAATCAAGATTTAAGAAAAATGAGACATTTGTAAGACAATGTTTAGATATTAATTCAATAATTTAAAAAAGGAAGATTTTGCAAGATAAAGAGTATATTCAAGAAGATGAGATTGATTTAAGAGAATTGTTTATAACTATATGGAATAAAAAACTTTTTATAGTAGCTTTTACTTCAATTGTGACTATTTTAAGTATTATTTATGCTTATTCTAAAACACCTATTTATGAAGTTAAATCTGTAATTAGAATAGGATATATTGGGCAAGAGTTATTAGAAAAGAGTAATGTCTTAGAAAAAAAACTAAGAGTTATATTTAATGTTGATGAAAAACAAGTGCAAAATAAAAAAGAAGTAGAAAACTTTTCTTATGTATCAGATATTAAAAGTGTGAAAAAAGTTGATGATTTTTTGAGTATATCTACTCAAGCGTTTAGTAATGAAAAAGCATTAGATAAAAATAAAGAAGTTTTAAGTTTCTTACAAGATGAATATAAAAATAAAATTGAACAGTATCTAAATAAAACAAATATAAATATTAAGAATCTTCGTAAAAAAATTGACTATAGCGAAAAAATTGAGAAAGCAAAATTAGAATATGAAATAAAGAAGTTGAAAACTCAGAACTTAGCTAAAATTGATGAAAAAATTAAATTGATAAAAGAACAAGAACTTCCTTTTTTGTATAGTAAAATAAAGTATAATAAAACTTTATTAAGTTCTTTAGATAAAAAAATAGAATTTAATGAAAAAAAATTAAATGAGTATGAAAAGAGTATATTGAAAATTTCAAATTTGATATATAAAGATAATACTAAAAATATGATTATGTCTTTACAACTTTTAAATACACAAAATCTAGTTTTAAACTTACAAAATAAAATAGAAGATTTAAAACTAAAAAAAGAAGATATTTCAAATGAAAAATTCACTAAGATAAAAACGCAAATAAAAAACTTAAAAGAGATTAAATTAAAAGACTTAGAGATACAAAAACAAAATTTAAGAGATGAAAATATTAAAAGATTAGAAATTAAATTAAATGTAGATTTAGTAAATAAAATAGCTAATTTAAAAGACAAAATAATAGAAGAAAAATATAAAATATCTAAAGATAATATCCAAAATAGTAAAATAGTTGGAGAATATATCGTAAATGACTCCCCAATAAAACCAAATAAAAAACTTATAGTTGTAGTGGCTTTTGTAACGGCATTTATTTTAGCAATTTTTTTGGTTTTTTTTATGCAATTTTTAAAAGGTTTTCAAAAAGAGGAAGATAAATAGTGTATATTTTAGTAACTGGTGGAGCTGGATATATAGGTTCACATACTCTTGTATCATTGCATGAAGTTGGATATGATTTTGTAGTTTATGACAATTTATCAAATTCTTCTAAACAAAGTATAAAAGCTGTAGAAAAAATAATAAATAAAGCTATCATATTTGAAAAAGGTGATATACGAGACACTAACTCTTTGGATGAAGTATTTAAAAAATATGAGATTAATAGTGTTATACATTTTGCAGGACTTAAAGCTGTAGGAGAATCTGTAGAAAAACCTTTAGAATGCTATGATAATAATATAAATGGAACTTTAAAACTTTTAGAAGTAATGAAACAGAATAGTTGTAAAAAAATAGTATTTAGTTCATCAGCAACTGTATATGGTGATCCACATTCTACACCTATTAAAGAAGATTTTCCAACAGGTGCTACAACAAATCCGTATGGAAGAACCAAATACTTTATAGAAGAGATTCTAAAAGATTTATACCTAAGTGATAATGAATTTAAAATAGCTATCTTAAGATACTTTAACCCTGTAGGTGCTCATGAGAGTGGCACAATAGGAGAAGATCCAAATGGAATACCAAATAATCTTATGCCTTTTATATCTCAAACAGCAGTAGGAAAAAGAGAAATCTTAAGTATCTTTGGATCTGATTATGATACAAAAGATGGTACTGGAGTAAGAGATTATATTCATGTAGTAGATTTAGCATGTGGACACGTAAAAGCAATAGACTATCTGAACAAAAATACTAACCCTCCCTTAATAACAAACCTAGGAACGGGAAAAGGGTACTCTGTACTTGATATGATAAAAGCTTTTGAAAAAGTATCAGAAAAAAAAATAGAATATAAAATAGTAAATAGACGAGCAGGTGATATTGCTGAATATTATACAAATCCAAGTTTTGCAAAAGCAATTTTAAACTGGGAAGCTAAAAAAACTATAGAAGATATGTGTAAAGATACTTGGAATTGGCAAAGCAATAATCAAAATGGATATAATAGTGAAAGATAAGTTAAAGTTTAATGTTTGAACATAAAGATATTTTAAAGCTTATTGCCCTAGGAGAAGGACAACTTACAGAATTTAAAACTTCTTTTCAAAAAGAAGTAATACAATCAGTTGTAGCTTTTTCCAATGCACAAGGTGGAAATATCTTTGTAGGTGTAGCTGATGATAGAAGTATACTTGGACTTAGTCTGACTGAAGAATCAATCCAAAATTATATTAATCAAATCAAACAAAATACACAACCTTCTCTTATCGTTGATATTGATGAAGTAGAAATTGAGAATAAAAAAATATTACATATTATAATTAAAGAATATCCTTTAAAACCAATTGCTTATAAAAATAGATATTATAAAAGAGTTAAAAATTCTAATCATCTTATGAGTTTAAATGAGATTTCAAATGAACATATGAAAACTATTAATAGTTCATGGGATTATCATGTTGATACAAGACATGATTTTGATGATATTTCTTTTGAGAATATAGAAAAATTTATTCAAAAAATAGAATCAAATCAAAATAAAACTTTTAATGAAACTCCAATTAGTGTTTTAAAAAAATATGAACTTTTAAAAGAAGATAAGCTAACTTTTGCAGCATATTTACTTTTTACTTCCAATGAATCTGCTCTTACCTCATTTCAAATTGGAAGATTTAAAACTTCAATAGATATAATAGATAATATTGATATAAATACTAACATATTAGATCAAATAGATATAGTTATAAGTGGAATAAAAAAACATCTAATGACAGAGTTTATAATAACAGGAGAACCTCAAAGGAGGGTAAGATATGATTATCCTCTTGAAGCTATACGAGAAATAGTGGTAAATATGATTGTTCATAGAGATTATACCGATAGCGGGAATTCTATAATCAAAATATTTGATGATAGAATAGAGTTTTTTAACCCAGGAAAACTATACGATGATATCACAATTGAAAAATTAAACTCTGGTGATTATCCATCTAGGACAAGAAACAAAGCAATTGCAATAGCGTTTAAAGAAGCAGGTAT
>JAAETO010000018.1 GCA_024228275.1 Arcobacter sp. | reverse complement strand
GCTTTTTCGTGAGTATACATATTCGCTACATAGCTATCAATATTTTGATAACCTAAACTTTTATGATTAAACCCCATTATTTGGAAAGCTCCATAAGAAGCTGATGAATAGGCTGCATCATGAACTTCATCAAGGTCACTCATTCCTGCAGCTTTTTCCAATCTATCATATTCTTGTTTTCCACCTTCATAATACTTTTTAGTCCAAGATTTATAAAGAATATTCTTTGTTTTTTCAGAAACAAACTCAGTAGGGTCAATACCTCGCTTTTTTAATTCTTTCCAAAAAATATGTCCTTCAAATAAAATACGAGGTCTGCCATCTAATAAAAAACCTTTACCATTACTTTCTACTTCATTTACTGCTTTTACTACGGCGAGTTCTAGGTTGTGTTTTTTGGCAAATTCAATTAAGTTATCTTCAGATAAAAACTTGTCATTGAATCTGGTTAAATTATTTTGAGCCTCAATTAGTTTTGACCAAGATTTTGGCCCAACAATTCCATCAATAACTAGGTTGTGTTTTTTCTGAAAGTCTAGTACTGCTTTGTGAGTATCTTTCCCAAAATATGTAGAAATATAGACTTGATAACCCAAATCTGCCAGAATTTCCTCTAATAAATGTACTTCCTGCCCCCTAGAACGATATTTTAAAGTTTTCATTTTTTTCTATTTTTTTTGTTAATCAAAGTATCAATTTTTATAAACTGATTATTTAATAATTCATGCTTAATTATTGCTTTTATATAATTAATACTACTTTCGCTTAAATGACGAGATAAAGTGGGTTCGTAGGTCTTCCAAGTGGTTCTCCATTTTTTTTCCCCCATCCCTTCGGTTATACTATCTATTAAGTTATTTTTAATTTTCAGCGAATCCTTAATTATTTATATTGTTTTTTATCCAGTTCGCCTCCTAAATGTTTTTCCACATCATTCATACTAATTTTATGGGGCATATATAATTGAATAAAATCTAAATTCTTATTATCTCTAATCGCTTTTTTTCTAAAAAAATCTTCTAAGTACCCCGGTATTTTATCTAGATTTAAAGCTGTTTGTAAATCGGCAATAATATTGTCTGTTTCATTTTCATCAATAATTAATGGATCACTATCAGCAGTAATGATTTTGCTTAATACATGATCAATATATAGGTTTTTACTATTTAGTATTTCAATAAAAACAACTTTTTTTCCTTGTAGTTTTCCCTCATTTAATAAATAATAATAAAGATCTAAACAGCTTAACAAGCCACTATTATCTATTGCTCCAGCATCGATATAATGCCCATAACCTGGAATTTTTGCAGCTGGGCTTAGAAACGGAAAACGATTGGTTGTAGAAACTGCTTGATAAAATGGTAAGGTTTTTTCTTTTCTATTTATCTTAAGATCTGATAAGTTATCCGAAAAATGAAAAATACCATTGAAACTATCCTGTTTTACAGACCAAAGAATGCCTCTTCTTCCTTTAGTGCTTGAGGTATTCATTATTAATGATGGAAAATAACCCTCTTTTAAAAAAGCCTCTTTCCAATAATCTCTAAAGGGTGTGGAGTCTAAATAATTCCTGTTGCTGTTATCAATATGATTTTGATATTTAATCATTGAAAAATAGGGGCGATCTTTCTTAAATTTATTTAAAGGCCATAGTTTTCTATAGGTGTCTAAACCAAGAGTAAGAGTTAAATCTGGAGATACATAGTTGTCTTCGGAAATGGCTTTTATTTTTGATTGGATTTTTTCAAAGCTATTTCCTTCTTCCTTATATAAACCAGTATATAAAGCCAAGCCTAAGGAACCTCCAGAGGCTCCAGATAAAGCTATTGTCTGATTTAGCAACTTGCCTCCTGTTCTTTCTTGAAGTGTATTTAATACATTAAGTGTCCATACATTTGCTTTTAAACCACCTCCATGAGAAGCAATGAAGAATAAAACACTATCATTTTTTTGAAAAATGAGATCTGTAAAATCTTTTTCACTTATTTCTGTTTTTATTTTATTTACAGTGTCAAGCTCATGTGTTTTAACTTCCCCTCCAAAAAGATTTGTGATAATTAATAGAATAATTAACAATGTTAATGCACTATATAATTGCTTGTATTTTTTATTATTGAAAAGCTTCATTCTTCTTATCACAAAAAAGAATTTTTTTAAATTGGCAATAATAAAATAATAGAAATAGAAAAAAGCTAATAAAATAGGGATTCCATTCCCTAATTCTTTGCCCGTAATTGTGGCAATAGTAGAATAAAGTATTAATAAGCATGCAAAAAGAAAGTTGATATGAAATAGGAGAAGATAATTTTTTGAGCTTTTTAAAATACTAATAAGTTTTACAAAACCTTTAGTGATGTATAATTTTGAATTTTTTAAAGCATCAGTGATAGCTTCAAGCTTAGTTCGTAAAAGTCTAAAAAAGACATAGTTAAACATAAAAGCATAACTAGTGAGTATTAATAGCAGAAATCCTGTTTTACTGAAAGTTCCCCAGAGTAAGGTCAATACAATTAAAAGAATGTTTATAAAAGCAATAACCGAATACCAAATACCAAACTTTCTATAAAGTAGATTAAGTTTTGCCTCATTCTCATCATTTAAATCCTTAAATATGGTAAGCTTGTATTCTTTCTTTTTTATTAATAGTTCTTTTTTATATCTATTATAACGTGTAATTTTTTCTTTTAAAAGAATATAAAGAACAAAAGGGATAGCGCAGGCTAAAGATTCATATAGTTTTAAATATTCTATTCCCTCAAAATAAATTTTGGGCATAAAACTGCTATTAATGTAGTGCAGCCATACAAAGTAGATAAGAATTCCTAATGAATAGCGAAAGTAATGGGCTAAGTTATCGGGTGTGTAATTAGAGTCTTTTTTTGTGGTAAATATAAAAAGAGGATATCCTTTTAAGAATTTATTCCTAAAAGGGAATATTTTTTCCCAAACAGTATAATCTCCCGATTTATTTAAATTAGCTGCATAATAAGTATAAATTGGGTAATGAGAAAGTGCAATTGCTAAAGCATTAATAAAAAGAAATGAAAGGAACAGAGAAAAAGGATGTCCTTCAACTAAATCGACCATAAGTGTTAAGGTCTGATCCATTTTTGTTAATAATAACAAAATGATAATAATTACAGTAAGGCTTAGGATAGATGACTTTACAAAATTTTTAATAGATTTAAAAAAATGGTTAAGCCAGTTTATAATTTTTGAAAAAAAAGAAGTCTTTTTCATAAGGCATTTATTTAATGCCTAATTTACAACCTAAATTGAGTACTAACAAAAGGATTTTTCCTTTAAAAATTAGGGTTTTTTCCTATATTTATTACATTTTTTTAATGCGTAAGCGATTTTTTATAGATACCACGGTTGGCAGAAAACAAAATGTAGAGATTTAGATTGATAGGTTTGTTTCTATATTGAGTTTCTCCATTTTCAAATGTGACGTTGGGATTGTTTTTCAATGCAATTTCTTCATCTAAGTTTAATAATGACAACACAACTTTG
>JAAETO010000017.1 GCA_024228275.1 Arcobacter sp. | reverse complement strand
GTATCAGATGGAGAAACAACGCATTTATTTACTATAGATGAAAATGGAATAAAACTAGTAAAAGAGAATACACCAGTAGGTGGGAATAGTGTATCAAAACATACAAACTTAAGTGAGAAAGCAGCCTTTGGTGGTGAAGTAAAATTTAATCAAGATGGTTCAGTAACTATCAATCCATATTCAGGAAGATTTGGAGTAGGAAATTCTAAAAATGATTTAGAAACCAAAACAAAACTTGAAAATACAAAGAAATATTTTGAGAGTCTAGGTTATAATGTTAAAACTGAATTTACTCCTAAGAGTGATGTTCAGATTGTAAAGAATGATAAAATTTTTACAAAAGATACAATAAAGGCACCAAGTGGAAAAACATATAATTTTTATGGGCAGAAGGTTGATTTGGATTTAGTCATTAAAGGAACAAAGAATCCTAAAACACAAAAGCCCTACACAAATAGAGAATGGATGAAAAAAGGAAACAATCCTTATATAAGAGATAAAAATGGAAATGTAGTAACAACACAACAACATCATTCTCAACAAAATGTAAATGGTCCTATATTTGAAATTAAAACCAAAACACATCAAAAATCAAAAAATCAACAAATATTACATCCTTATAAAAAAAGTGGTGAAGGAGTTAATCCAAATTATCCAGTAACAAAAGAAGCAAGGAAAATATGGGACAATAAAGATAGACCTTATATTAATAAAGAAAGACTTAAACAGTTAGAAAAAAAAGAGGATAAATAATGTTACCAAAGTTATTTGATGAATGGCACCCTGCTACTTATCGTCCACTAAATAGAAGTGATAAAGCTATACAAGATTATTTTAAAAGAATGATAAAACAGGGAGTATCACAAAAGTTTTTAGATAGTGAAATTATTACAGAAAAAGAAGCTATTAATATTTTAGAAAGATTAAATATAAATAAAAATACAGCTTTTTATGAATTTTATATTACATTTAAAGGTATAGATTCAAGCGAACAAGAAGAAGCAGACTTAATGTATAGTTTAGATGAAATTTATGAAGATTATAAGAATCCATTTTGGGCAGATAAATATCCAAATATCCAAGAAAAATATTTACAAATATCTTCAATAGAAGGACATGGAAGTTATTTTTATGATAAAAAAACAGATGCAGTTTATGATGTTCATTGGGGAGAAATGGATGATTTAATTACTGGAAAATTAAAACCTTGGTTTACCTCATTCTATGATTTTTTAGAGTGGTATTATTTAGAAGAAGATGAAGATACTCAAGAAGAAAACCAAAGCCCAAAAACAAAGACAGAAGAAACAATAAACCTAAAAGAACTTTCAACAATAATACCATGGGCAGGACTAAAGACTATTGAAGATTATAATGAATTTTTGACAAATATCTGTAAAGATGAAGGGTTTAAAGAGTATGAATATTTATTTGAAGATATAGAGTTTAGTGCAAACGATGAAAAACTAAAATATACAAAATTACCAACAACTTTAGTAAGTACAATATTGGATAACTTAGGTATGGTAATGTTTTATAGAGCAAATGATAAAATCATATCTTCATTATCTTATGAAAAAGATGAAAACGCTCCAAGACTGAGTAATCAATGGTCGCAATATATAAGAGAAAATGGCTTTGAAAGTGTAGAAAACTATAGAGCTGATGATGAAACAATAATAAAAACATCAAAAGTACTTATAAAATATGGATATGAAACGGTAGAGCGAATATATGAAAGAACACAAGTTAATTTGGAAGAAGAATAATGGCGTATGAAATAGAGAGAAAATTTTTAGTCGATATAGAAAAATTACCCAAGTTAGAAAATGGCTTTGTAATAAAACAAGCATATATGCCAACATCAAATAATACAGTAGTAAGAGTAAGAATAAAAAATACAAAAGCATTTTTAACTATAAAAGGTGAAAATCAAGGCTCTGTAAGAAGAGAATATGAATACGAGATACCTTTAGGTGATGCAAATGAAATGATAAACAATTTATGTAAAACACCTATCATAAGTAAAACAAGATATGAAATAAAATATGAAAAACATATCTGGGAAATTGATGTTTTCGACGAAGATAATAAAGGACTAATAGTAGCAGAAGTGGAACTTCAAACAGAAAATGAAAATATAAAACTTCCATCTTGGATAAAAAAAGAAGTAACAGAAGATAATAAATATTATAATTCAAATTTGATAAAAAATCCATTTTGTAAATGGTGAAATTAAAATTTAGAATCTATATATTAAATCTATAATAGAATATAACCATCTTGAATATTAGGCATCGAAAACCTTTATTAGGTTCTACTTTTATTAATACTCTTCACAAAACTCTATAGCAACTTTCAAAAAGCTTGTATAAGCAACATTGTCAAAAGTAAGTGAATCATGTAGATTTGATTTCATTTTATCTAAAGCTTTAGTATAGTTTTCATAAAACTCAAAACTAGGTTTTGGTTTATATACTAAATCTTTTAGTTCAAAATATTTGATTATCATTTTTGTAGTGGTTGGCTTAATAAAGTATTCACTATGTCTATTTATACAATATGGAGTTACGCTTATAATAGTCCATTTTGCTAAGTTATATTGGGCTAGAAATTCTACTAAACCTTCAAAACCATTTTTTTTATTGCCATATAAAAGCTCATATATTTCTATACTTAAAATATCTTTTTCATATGAGTTTAAACTAGCTATAGCATCTTTTAATTTTAACTTATCAAATAGTGAGACCATAACTGATTTTTGGACTGTTTTAAAGAATCCTTCTATTAATAAATTTGGATTTGAAAAGTTCTCTTTTTTCAGTTTGTTTTTTGCAAATTCTTCTAATTTTTCAGGATTAAACTTTTTTATTTTTGGGAAAAAGTTCTCGTCTTCAAAACCATTGGGATACATAGATAAAAACTCTGATTCTAAATCTTTTAATTTATCTAAATTCATTTATCCTCTTTCTCACAAATTATAATCGTCTTTAAAACGATCACCTTTAAATTCTACATTATCTTTTAAATTTAGTTGAAACATAATATTAGGATTCGTGTTTATATCTTTTTTCTTTATGTAATACTGACAATCTACATTTGTCATACTTACTAAATATTTACTACCAATATTAAAATCAGATAATCTTGACTTCATAGTTAATAAATATTTGTTATTGATTTTTTTTATTTTGTAATCTTTACTTATTAAATCCAATTTTGATTTAAAATATATTATATCTTTACCTTGTATATGTGTATCTCCAGTTTTTTTTCTTCTAAATACTAGACTAATATCAAAGTACTTTTCGATTTCATCTATTGGAACAAAAAGTAAATCATTTACTGTTAAGTCATTGAACTTATTTGAAGATATAATCCATTGAACATTTTTATCATTATAAATTGTTTTTACCCAATTAAATAGTGTACTTTCACTAATATCTACATGAATAGACGCAGTATTTTTACTTTTAAATGATGAATAATTAGAATTTAAATATTTTATTATCACTTGTGTATATGAATTTGGAGGATTTTTACTTTTATCACAATAGCTAAACTTGTTATCATCTTCTGCTAATACAATTTGTCCTGCTTGAGTTGAACCAAATTTTGCTTCAATATTTGTTATAACTTGATTTATATTTCTTACTGTAATATGAGATGTTGATGCATCTAAACCGCCTTCTTTCGTAAAGTTAGCATTAAAGTAATTATTTAAAAAAACTGTTGCTTCATCCTGAAATATTTCCCACTTTTGTAATGCCATAATCTTGCCTTTAAAATAAATTGACGTATTATAGCTGATAAGTCTAGTTTATTATATTATGCAGGTACACGATTTTGTTTGAATAATAAATATCCCTTTTTCAAGTTATTCGAATATTTTCAATATTATAAAGAGTACTATGATAATTAAGGAAATACTATTTGATCATGATGGAACAATTGTGGATTCGGAAAAAGCTCATTTTGAAATGTGAAGAAATGTGCTAAGAGAATATGATATTGAATTATCGTATGAAGAATATGCAAATCAATATGCAGGTATCCCTACAACTTCAAATGCAGTTACAATAGTTGAGAACTACTCTATAGATACAAGTCCTGCAGAGCTTGTAAAGGCTAAAAATATGCTCCCAGACTGCTATTTACTAGCGGCAGAAAAACTTGGTTTAGAACCTTCAGAATGTTTAGCTATAGAGGTACTTATAATGGAAGCTTAGCTGCATTTGGTGCTGGTATAAAGTGTATTGGTGTATCTGAATCAAGTAGAGTTAGGTCTTTGTTTACAGAAACAATCTGCGAGTGTACTGACCTTAATATCGCTACGAAGTGGATATCTGAAACTTTAAACTAGTGGCGAAAGCCTAATCTTTTAAGAGTTGATTAGATACACTTTAGGATTTTATTTTAAATTCATATTAGCAATTTGTTTTTAAATTCAAAAGCTATCTAAATTAAAACTAAAAAAGAGGGTGTTTTGTGTTAAATCATATAACAATTATGCGAGCAGTGGCTGTAATACTTGTACTTATATTTCATTTTGATAATAAACTTTTATTATCTGGATATATTGGAGTAGATATCTTTTTTGTAATATCTGGATATTTAATAGCTTCCATTGCCTTAACAAGAGTAGAAGATGGAAAAAGTTTAAAATTATTTTATATAAAAAGAGTAATGAGAATCTACCCCTTACTATTATTTGTATCATTTGTTGTGATATTTTGCTTATCTTTGATTGAATACCTTGAACTAGAAACATTAAAAATGTTTAGAGATACAATAATACTTAATTCTAATTTTAAAGCAGAAGAGATTAATTTAGATTATTTTGGAGATAATAATAATAATTATCTACTGCATCTATGGAGTATATCAATTGAGTTACAATTTTATTTATTTTTTCCTTTATTAATATTATATTCAAAAATAAGAGCTTATATCTTTCCAATTATAATAGGACTTGTTACTTGTTCTTTGATAATATTGTTATCTTTTGAATTAAGTTATTATCACTCATTAGGGAGAATCTTTGCATTTAGTTTAGGAATACTAGCTTATTTATTGAGTAATAAAGTAAAGCCAAACAACTATATATTTTTTATATCACTTTTACTTCTTAGCATTTTTGCTTTTATAGATATGGATATAAAAACATATCCTAATTACAATAATATTATAGTAGTATGTCTATCTATGCTAGCAATTCTTTTTGGAAGAATTACTAATGAAAAACAATACAAACCTATGATTTTTATAGGACTAATATCATATTCGATTTATCTATGGCATTACCCATTATTTTTATTTTTTAATCACTTGAATATGAAAATTAATATAATTAATATTACCATATTGATTACGGTATTATTAATGCTATCGTTTCTTTCATACTATTTCATAGAAAAAAGATTTATTTACAAAAATTATGGGAATAAAACTGTTTTATTTATAATTTTGCCTTTAATATTATTAATGTCTATAGTTTATTATAAAAAAAATCAAACAATTGATATCCCAGTGATTAACAAATTTTATGAAAAAATGACTTTAAATCCATTATTATATAATTCGGATTTAGCAAGATTAAATGTTAGTAGAAAATATGAAGGTTGTTTAGATAATAAAGGAGAATTACTTACAAATTGTTCTACAACAAAAATAAATAATGAAACTAAAACGGCTTTGGTACTTGGTAATTCTTTTGTTCATAGCGGAGGGCTCGTATTTTTAGATCAAATTACAGCACACTACAATATTAAATCGGATTTTTATTATCTTTTTGGAGATAAAATAAAAACAAATAAACTTTATCAAAGTATAAAAGATGAAAAGTATGATTATTTAATTTTATATTATCCGTGGTGGGGTGCAAATAAGAATAATCTCATTAATGAATATAAAGAGCTTTCAAAACATACTCAAATTATATTTATAAAAGGAACTAAATATAATATTAATATTGACAAAAAACAATTATTTAGATTTAATAATCTTTTTATCAATGATAAAAACAAAGCTATTGAATGTATTATTAAAAAACCGTATACGACAGATAAAGACTATGAAGTTATAGATAATGTATTAAAAGAATTAAATGCAAAAAGTATAAATATTTATGAAGTACAAAAAAATGGTAATGGCGATTATATATGTTCTCATGACAATATTGCTTTATATCTTGATTCTTCTCATATAAATAATTACGCAGGAGAATTTTTTGCTAAACGTTTTATTAAAAATGATTTAGGAAAAGGTGTTTTCAATAATAAAGTACAAAGCAAATAAGATGAAAATAAAAAGTAATCTATTAATTAAAAAAGGTCTCAATTGAGGCCTAATTTAGTTAAAATAAAAATAGTTAAAAACGATTTATTAGATTATTCTTTAAAATTTTTTAAGTTATTATTTTAATACATAAGTTATTATTTACTATGAAGATAATTTAGTATACTTTCTTGAAATTTTTCTAAAATAAGGAAGATAAGTGAAAGTAATAAAACAAAATCTATCAACTATAAAAACACTTGCTGACTTAGCTAAGTTATCAGACTATTCTTTCATGGATACTTTAAATATAGATCCTGATTCTAAAATAGATGGAATAGATTACTCTCCAAGACAAGTTTTTTCAGGTCATTTTGTTCCTGTTAAGCCAACACCTATAGCCAACAGTGAATATGTTGCTCATAGTAAAAAATTGTTTAATGAACTTGGTTTGGATGATAGTTTAGCTCAATGTCCTGATTTTGCTAGTATGTTTTCAGGTGATACTTCTAATGTACCTGAACCTATGAGTAAATTTGGCTGGGCTTGCGGATATGCTCTTTCTATTTATGGTAAAGAATACTATGCACAGTGTCCATTTCAAACTGGCAATGGATACGGAGACGGTCGTGCAATTTCAGTGCTTGAAATTGTAAACGGTGGTAAGAGATGGGAAATGCAACTTAAAGGTGGTGGTAGAACACCATATTGCCGTGGAGCGGATGGTCGTGCGGTGTTACGTTCAAGTGTTCGTGAGTTTCTAGCTCAAGAGCATATGCATGCATTAGGAGTTCCTACATCAAGATCTTTAACTTTATATACTTCAAAAACAGAAAAAGTTCAAAGACCATGGTATACAAAAGAGTCTAATTCTTGGGATCCTGATATTTTTGTATATGAAGATGTTGCTATCTCAACACGTGTTGCGCCATCTTTTATTAGAGTTGGACAGTTAGAGCTTTTTGCTAGACGTGTTCGTAAAAATGAACACTCAAAAGTCAAAGAAGAACTTAAACAGATTGTTTTACATCTTATTGATCGTGAGTATAGTGAAGTTATTGACAATAGTTTAAGTCTAGCTCAAAAAGTGATATTTCTAGCTCAAGAATTTCGTACTAGGCTTACATCTCTTGTTGCTAATTGGATTAGTGTAGGATATTGTCAAGGAAATTTTAACAGTGATAATTGTGCAGCAGGTGGATATACACTTGATTATGGACCTTTTGGATTTTGTGAGCTATTTAATCCAAATTATCAGTCATGGACAGGTGGAGGACAACATTTTGCATTTTTTAATCAACCAGTAGCAGCACAGCGTAACTTTCATATGTTTTGTACAGCATTACAAGCTTTACTAGAATCAGATGAAAAACATCTTTTAGAGTTAAAGAAGATTGAAAGTGATTTTTCTGAAGTTATGCAAAATGAGATGGAAAAAATGTGGGTTAAAAAACTTGGACTTAAGACTTTTGATAAGGAATTATTTAGTGAGCTTTTAACTCTTATGATAAAAACTGACGTGGATTATACTATCTTTTTTCGTGAACTCTCGCAAATACCTGAAGATATTACTCCACTTAAAAAAAGTTTCTACAATAATGTGAGCTTAGATGAAGATATTATAACATCTTGGGGACAGTGGTTTGAAAAATGGAAAGCTAAAATTGACAGTGCTAATTTAGAAGAACTTTCATGTCAAATGAAACTAGTTAATCCTAAATATACTTTGAGAGAGTGGATTCTTGTACCTGCTTATAACAAAGCAAAGGAGGGTGATTATTCTTTGATAAGAGAGCTTCAAGAAGTAATGACACAGCCATACAGTGAACAAAGCAAAGAAGTAGAAGAAAAATACTATAGATTGAAACCATCAGAGTTTTTTGACGTTGGTGGAATATCTCATGTGAGTTGTTCCTCATAAATATAAGATAAAAAAGAGTAGGTATGATTAAGTAATTATACTTACTCTTTAAAACAAACAAAAGCATTCAAATTTAGAACTAATAAAACTTTGATATAATTTCATAAACAAATATGGAATAATATATGAAAATTGACGAAAACTATCTAGAACTAATAACAAATGACTCTACACTTAATAAAGCACAGGCTAAAATTTTAGATTTAGTCTTTCCTCTTGAAGAGGGTTGGAACTTACTTATTTTAAATAAAGATTTAGATACTAAAAGTACAAATCTTTTGATTCTTTTAAAAGGAAAATTAGCACTTAAAACACAAGATCAGATTATTAAAAACTATGAAGCACTTTCATCTTTTAGAAACCCTAAAAAAACAGAAGCTATAAATCAAAAAGAAATAGAGAATACAAATACTCAAAATAGCGGAAGTTTAAGTATATATTGTGATGGAGCTTGCTCCGGGAACCCTGGAGAAGCTGGAAGTGGTGTTGCTGTTTATTCATCTACTTCTAAACCAATTTTATATTATGGAGATTATGTAAAAAATGGTACTAATAATATAGCTGAATTAAATGCTTTATATAAAGCACTTTTGATTTGTCAATCAAATCCAAATGATAAAAACACTATATATTCTGATTCAAAATATAGTATTGACTGTATTTGCACTTGGGCTTATGGATGGAAAGCCAAAGGTTGGACTAAAAAAGGTGGAGAGATTAAAAACCTTGAGCTAATAAAAGAAGCTCATCTTTTATATGAAAAAATCAAAAACAATATTACAATCAAACATGTAAAAGGTCATGCTGGAATAGAAGGAAATGAGTTAGCTGATAGAATGGCAGTACATACTATAAAATCTAAAAATGAAAGTTATGAAGTATACAGTTACGAATCAATTGATTCTGTTTTAAATTTAAAATCTTATTAACAAAGGTCTATAAATAAGACCTTTGTATATGTTTTATATAAAACATTAATTTATTATTTTGAAGCTTTCTTAGCTTTTTTTTCAGCTCTTTTTTCTTTCATAGATTTTGCAGGTGCTGTCTTTGCCGCTTTTTGTACATCTTTGCCTTTTGCCATTTTCTCTCCTTTGTTTTAATAGTATATTGAGTATATCTTAAAAAATAAAATCTAAGCTCAAAGCTTAGGTATATTACTTTAAGTAAAATTAGATATATTCTATTTATATAAAATATTTGCTTAATTTATAGTATATTACAAAAAAGAGTTGAAATGTTATCATATGATATTGTTTATATAAAAGGGAATTCTTCTTCTGGAACTTTACTTCAACATGAACACATGAATAGTTCTGTTTTAGAACTAATAAGAGATTATACTTATACAATAATTGATTCCGAAGATAAAAATCTTTCAGGTAAAAAAATACCAGAAGCAAAGGTATATATCGGTTTTTCTCGTGGTTCTAGGTATTTTAAAAAGTTACCTAGTACTTCTTTAAAGATATCTATTGGAGGTATTAAAGGTTCAAAAGTTTATCTTTTTAAAAATGATGATGATCATATTTTATTAGGTGATATATCGATATCTTCACTAGAAGCTCATTTTATAATTTCAAATGAAGATAAAAGTAAAATAAAAGAACTAATAGTTGACTTTTTAGGATAAATTTTTTTTTAAATATAAGTAATTAGCTCACAATTAGAAATATGATAGTACAATACAAAAAATCTATATATTAAGAAATAAATATGGCACATAAACAACATAAAAAAGGTTTACATTCACGTAATCCTCACAACAAAAGATATGACTTCCCAAAACTTATCAAAAGTTTACCAAAACTAGGTGATTATGTATTTGAAAATAAATATGAAGAATTATCAATAGACTTTGCAAATGCAGATGCAGTTTTAACATTAAATAAAGCACTGCTTGCTCATTTTTATAATATTAAAAAATGGTCAATACCTAAAGATTATTTATGTCCCCCAATTCCAGGACGTGCTGATTATATTCATTATATCTCTGATTTATTAGCTGAGTTTAATAATAATAAAGTACCAACTGGAGCTAAAATAAAGGGGCTTGATATTGGTATTGGTTCAAGTTGTATATATCCTATTATTGGTAATAGTGTATATGGATGGTCTTTTGTTGGTAGTGATATTGAAAAAGAATCTATTGAATCATCTCAAAATATAATAGAATCAAATGATTCTTTAAATGGTAATGTTGAGTGTAGATTACAGTTAAATCATGATAGTATTTTTACAGGTATCATAAAAGAAGATGATAGGTTTGATTTTACTTTATGTAATCCACCTTTTCATAAGTCTCAAAAAGATGCAGAAGCTGGAAGTAAGCGTAAGGTTCAAAATCTTACAAAAAAAGAAGTTGAAAAAGCCTCTTTAAATTTTGGCGGTAAAAAAAATGAACTATGGTGTAAAGGTGGAGAAGTTGCTTTTGTAAAAGCAATGATAAGACAAAGTAAACGATATTCTAAAAACTGTATGTGGTTTAGTACAATAGTTTCTAAAAAAGATAACCTTCCATATATTTATGATGCTATAGATAAAGTAAAACCATTAGAATATGATACTATAGAGATGCAACATGGACAAAAAATAAGCAGAATAGTAATCTGGACGTTCCTTACAAAGGAAGAACAAAAACAGTGGGCTTCAAACTGGCAATAATTTTTTAAACAGAAAAGAAATTAGATTAGGGATAATTTATTTTATTCCCTACTGTTCTTTAAAACTAGCAAAAGCACTTTCTACATTTGGAATTGTTTTGTAGTTAGTCTTTGTTAGTCTTACCTTTTTAGTTTTAAGATCACATATTGCAATTTTAAAACTAGAACCCATATATGGTTCTACAATACAAATAATTTGATTTTCAATCTTTCTTGTTGCGTAAATAGTACCTTTAAGAGCTGAAAAAAAATATTTTGGATAACTTAATGGAGTAATTTCTACAATATCTATAGTTTCATGATTTTCAAGAGTTTGTACTATATCCATTGCATCTTCATAACTTTCAAATTGAATACACCAGTCATCAAAAATTTTATTAAAATGTTCTAAATCCTCATCTAGAAAACCTCCAGCTAAAGATTGTAAAGTAAAAATAGACACAAATGACACCTTGAAATTATATAGTTCTTTAAATTGATTTTAGCATATTTAACTTTTAAATTTAAGAATAAATATTAGTCTATATTAAAAGTTTTAAAATATATAAAAAAGACAAAAAATAAGTTGTTTTGGTAGTAATAACTTATAAAATTATTAGTATTTAAAACAAAAATAAATCATATTAAAAAAAGAATTAATTTATAGTGTTGTCGTTATCATGGTAGTTCTAGATTTTTTATCAAGTTGTTTTTTGAAATATTTACGTCATTTAATTTTTAAATTATATTTAAACGGATAGACTAAATCATTATGAACCTTTAGTTTAGATTAAAAGTTCTAGTTAGTTAAGGTAAAATTATAGTTTTTCACATGTCAAGGTTCGTGCTACTTAATTAAGTAAGACTATAGATTTATATTTAGTATTTTAAATAAGGGTTAATTCTATGAAATATAAAAAGTTTTTGTTTATTGTTAGTTGCATTTTTTTGTCTTATTCATTGTCAGCAGCATCAATATCTGGTTACGTGTTTGAGGATTTAAATAAAAATGGAAAGATAAATTCTAAGGAAAAGGGGATTGAAAAGGTACTAGTCTATATTGATAAGAATAGAAATAGTATTCCAGATGAAGGAGAAAGGAAAGCCTACACGAATAATGTGGGAAAATATGTCTTGAATGGATTAAAAGATAATAGTCAATATTCAGTAAAACAGGACGTTTCTTTTGGTTGGAGAAATATAAGTGGAGGAAAAGGTAAAAACTTTAAATCTATAGTTCTTAGTAATAGTTCTCCGTCGAAACGTATTGTTGGGGGAAGTATTGCCACAGAAATTCAAGATTACCCATTTATGGTAGGTATTGGAAAATTATCTAAAGAACATGATATATTTGGTACATATTGCGGGGGTGTTTTAGTAAGTGATAGTTGGGTACTTACTGCTGCTCATTGTGTATATGGTTCAATAGTAAATAATGTACAAATATTAGCTGGTACTATAGATATTACAGATGTAAAGAAAAAGGTTTTAGATAATAAATCAATTCATATTCATCCTGATTATAATCCTTTGAGACCTAAGGATGGTTCTGATATTGCTTTGATTCAATTAAAGAAAACTATAGATTTGAAACGAAGTAATTTGGAAACTATACCAGTTATAAGTTCTGAAAGAGAATTTATTTCTGCTTCAGTTGGAGAATTAGCAACTATAATTGGCTTTGGTGATGGAAATAAAAAATTAGATTTTTTATATGAAGCACATCTTCCTATAGCTGATCAGGAAGAATGTCAGAAGATTTATCCACGTGCAGATAATTTTCATTTACAAGTTTGTGCAGGATATAAAGAAGGTGAAGGTGTTGATGCTTGTAAAGGAGATAGTGGTGGACCTTTGATGATACGTATTGGTAAAAAATGGAAGTTAATTGGATTGACTAGTTATGGTCGTGGATGTGGGAAAACATTTGGAGTATGGACTAGAGTTTCTAAATTTAAAACATGGATTAATAGTGTTATAACAAGTTCCTCTCGTGCATATAAAGTAAAAATTAAAAATGGATCTATAAATAATGTTAATTTTGGAAATATTTCAACAATTTTACATGAAGGTTCGCCTATAGGAAAACGTTGGCAGTTAAATAAATTAACATCTATTAAGCAAGGAAATAACTTATATCTTCAATGGCGAATTATTGATGATATTGAATGGGGTGAGAATTACGAATGTACTATTAGTTTTAAAGGCACTTCTATTGTTAAAACAGTTGATGAGTGTGTTTCAGGAATTAATAAATGGAATTTATCTTCTTTAGGAACTGGAATGTATATACCAATACTTGAAGTCAAAAGAAAATCTAAAAAAATGGTTCAAACTCTTAATGCTCAAATAGTAGGTGATATTGCTATATCTAAGACATCGGCTTTTTTAAAAGATACTCAAAAATACTATATCAAAGATTTAATTAATAAGCCAGTTTTATTAAAGGTTCATAGTAACTATAAAGGTAGGGCTGTTATATATAGAAGTAAAAAAGGTAATAAACCTAATTGGCAAAAAGAATTATCTATTAAGACTTCACGTAAAAAAAATATATCTAAAGTTTTTTATCCTAAAGAAGATTTTAATTATATGATTAAATTGAGAAAACGAGGTAAAGCACATCAACATCACATGTATACTATAGAGCTTATAAATAGTAATGCTACTTTACATACTGATGCTCGATAATATATTAAATTGCCATAGGTATAGTTTATTATTATACCTTATGGCTTAGTATATTTAGTAAGGAATGATTTTTTATATATTAAAATCAATAACTTAGCCAACTGTTTTTTGTATAAATTTCTAAAAGTTTTGGATTCATAAGAGTATTAATATCTTTGTTATTCGTGATAAGTTCACCCTTCCCAAAAATTAAAGCTCTTCTAAATACATCTGGCGTAATATAACTTGTTTCAACTTTAAAAGATTCCAAGTTATTTATTTTGGAAAATATTTCATTTTTTGTCATATTTGAATTCCAAGCTAAGTACCAACCCCAATCTCCAAAAGATGGTATATTATCGTGAAATGGTATACTTTTTAAACCAGCAGCTTTTAATGTACGTCCAATACATAAAAATGCTTCTTTAGCATGATATGGCGATGTTGCCTGAATAACAACCATTGCATCATCTTTTAAAACTCTTTTGAGTTTCATATAAAATTCTTTACTATATAATTTAACAAGCTCTATAGAGTTAGGATCTGGAAAATCTATAATTACTATATCATAAAATTTATCTCTAAATTTATGTAGAAATAAATCAGCATCAATATTAATTACATCAACCTGAGCAATAAATTCTTTTTTCTGATTATTACTAACGTTTGAATATATACTTTTAACATTATCACTAGTAATAGCTTTATTATCAAATATATTAATTCTTGAGTCCTTAAAAGAATTATTATTTAGTTTAGATAGAATAGGGTTTGTTTTAGCAAACTCTACCATACCTGGATCTAAATCAACTAGAGTTATTGATTTTATATCTTTGTATTTTTTTAATTCTCTAATTGCAAGTCCATCACCTCCACCTAAAACTAATACATTTGAATGTTTTTTTGATATTGACATAATTGGATGTACAAGTTGTTCGTGATATCTGTTTTCATCAAGTGAAGAAAATTGAACATTTCCATTTATATATAATCTAAATTCATTTAAGGATTTATTTTGTGTAATTGTTAAGTGTTGATACTTTGTAGTTTTACTAATTATAACAGGGTCATCATAAAGTTTTTGTTCAAGTGATACTTCCCAATTTGTAACATTTTTAAAACCAAAAATAATCAATACAAATACAAAAGTAATTATAAAAGGAATTAAAATCTTACTTTTTATCAAATTATGTTTTCTAAAATATAAAAAGGTAATAAATGCAATAATAAAATTAAATCCAGTTATAATAAAACTTATTTTTGTTAATGGAAAATTTGGCAATAAAAAATATACCCAAACAATTGCTCCAATAAAACTTCCAATATAATCTGCTGCCATTACAACTGAAAGGTTAGTTTTAAGCTCTTTTGCGTACATTTCATTTATTCTTATAATAAATGGAATTTCAAAACCAATTAAAAAACCTATAAACATTACAAAAAAATAATAAATAAAAATAAAGTTATTTTCTACATATCCAAATGCTGCATAAATTGTAATAGGAGCGAAACTTCCTAATATTGTTAATAAAATTTCAATTGTTATAAACTTTTCTATTAAGTTGTTATCAGAAATAAACTTTTGAACCCAACCCCCTAATCCCATCATACCCATCATTACGGCAATGGTAATAGAAAACTGTTCAATGCTACTTCCTAATATATAAGTAGATACAGTAGATAAAACGTATTCACTAACTAAACCTGCAGCACCTGTAAAAAACATTGATAAGCCAAGTAGTATTGTTGCAACTTGGGGATTAAATTCTTGTACTAGCTTAGCTATTTTCATATGTTTTTTTTCCATTGCTTTTAATATTAGCTAAATGAAATTTTATTATATTTATAATATTACAGCACTAATGATAATTGCAATAGAAATCTTAATAGCTACAACTACAATTATTGGCGGTAAATCTTTATCTTCCGCAATTTCTTTGTGTATATTACTTCCAGGTAAAAACAATTTATCAATAGCTTTATTTGCAAAAACTAAAAGTAAAAGTATCCCTGATAATGCAGATAAAGCAAAACTAGATAGATCATTAGTCCAATTAGTAAATGGTCCAATTATAGATGCTTTTAAGATTAAACCATAAGCTATCATAATACCTCCAATCATAAGACCAGCAGGAATATTTCCTTCTTTGATTTCCTTTATAGAATCATATTTTGTTAAATATCTATATATCCATACCATTGCAATTAATACTAATTGACCTAAAGCAAAAAATATTATTGAACTATACCAAGGTCCAGAACCGATAAATGAACCATATGCAATAATACCAGTTGCAATATAAGAACCCATTTCAAATAATCCAACTGAGATATTGTTGTTTTTTATCTCTTCATCATTATTGATACCTTTTAAGATGATTTTATCGTTAATAAACATTGCTATAAATAAAAATATTAAGATTAGTATTCCGTAGATTATTTCAGAAATTAAACCTTCAATAAAATTAGAAGAGTTACCTTCAATTGCTGCATACATACCAATTGCAACACCTAAATATAAACCAGCTCGTCTTAAAGATACTGCAATGTTTTCAGAAACTAAGATTTGATAGTCTACATTAAATATAGAAGCAACTCTATAATCAGCAATAACTTTTGCAAAATAAATAAACATAAAAACGCACATTGCGTAAACTATTGATTGAATAAATAATATTAAAATTTCCATTTTCTATCCTTATTATTAAAAAATATTATTAAAATGTGAGGGAATAATTATTTCCCTCCACCACCAGGACCTCTACCTCTTGTCTTACTAGCAGAATTTCTTACAGATCTTGAACTTGTCTTTTTTCCAGTAGAATTTTTAGCACTTCTTACTGTTTCTTTATTAGTTTTAGCGTAATGACTTGAAGCATTATTTTTATTTGAATAAGTTTTTGATCCCCAAGTACCATATTGATTATTTCTACCATAATAAGGTTGATCATATCTTCTATTATTATAATGATCATAATCATAACGAGAATAATAATGATTAGGACCCATTAAATTACCAAAAAATGAATACATTCCGTAATAGTGCCAAAATGAGTTACCATTTGAATCATTTTTCCATTCACCATATTTAGGATTACCCACAGTACTCATTCCAATTGGACTAGCGTTTGTAATTGATTCTTCTTCATAATATCCATAAGGCTTCGATAATATTTCCATACCAAGGTTTGCTTCTTGTTGATAGTACGTGTTTTCATTTACTTCTATCCAGTCTGTAGTAGTACTCTTATTATTTTCTATGACAATATATTTATGATAATATTTATATATTGTTTTTTCTACCCAATACTCAGCTTCATCATCATAATTACTAGGCCATTTTGATGTAGGTGATATTTTAAGGCTATTCCACATATTTCTATCTATATATAAATTAAATCCATTAGAAAAAAATCCTCCAGTACTATATTTAGCTATTGTTCCTGTAGCAGATGTCTCAAAATATTGTATTAATTCTTTTGTAACTAAACTTTTAGGGTAGGTGTAATCAGGTGTATTATCCCAATCATTGGAATTATTCCAACTAGCTCTTTTAACAACAACATAATAATTTATTCCCATGTCTTTAAGTATTTTAGAATAACTAGCGTACAGTTCAGATGTTCTTTTTCTTAGACTTTTGTCCATATCTTTAGTTTTTTTTAAATTAGAAATGATTTCATTGGCTGTATCACCATATAAGGCGTAATCTATTAAATCAGGTTCTTTATTATACTCTTTTAATAAAACTGATAAATAATTTTGAGTTTCATTGTTTATTTTTTCAACTTGAGATAATCTAAAATTTAAATCTAAAGATTTTTTTGGATACTCTTTTTTGGCATTGTCAATATTGCTTTCTAAATTTAAATAAATTGAATTAACTTCATTCGAATTCTTTTGAGCAAAATCTTTTATTTTTGAAGAGTTTTCAATTACATTTTTAAGAAAATCAATTCTTTGAAATGGTACTTTATATAACTTGGAAGCTTTAATTATGCTAGATTTTAAATCACTAATTTTTCTTTTGAGTTTATTCTTATCATCAGAATCATTTTGCTCAATTATTTTACTAATCTCTGCACTAATTTTATCTGCGTGTTCTAACTCTTTTGAAGATTTTTTGAAATTTATTATCCAGTTTTCTTTTTTTGAGTAGTTTTCTAGAATCTTAAAATCATCAGATTTTGTAAGATTTTGATATTTAGATCTTTGCTCACTTAATTTATTTTTAGCTTGAGCTAAAAAAATCTGTGAAGCTTTAGCGGAATCAATATCTCTATTTGATAAACCAAAACAACCATTAAAAAGAATTATTATAAATAGAGGAATTAATAATTTATAATATCTCATATGTCTCTCCTTATTTTACTTTCTGTAAAAACTAATTTATCTTCATTTGGGTACGCATGTAATGTTTCTATAATAATTTCATTATTATTTGAATAAATAATAAGTTCGGTTTTAGCTAAAAACTTATTGTTTGTTTTAGAAGGAAATATATACGATAGTCCTAACTGTTTACATTCATTAGATGCTTTTTCTACTCTTTTTTCGAAATCAATATATTCTTTTGAACTATTGGAATTCCAGTCTAAAATATTAGAAGAAAATTCATAGTAATATAGATTTTTTTTAAAATATTTAATAGAATCTTTATTTAAAGAAACCTTATTTATAATACATTGATTCCCTGCATTTGAAAGTTCTAAGCATGCAAAAACTTCTGATAGTTTTGTATCATTAATATCTAATGATACAAAATGGCTAGCACCTATAATACCTGCTTCAATTTTTATATCACATAGTGTTAAATTATCTTCTATTAAGACATTTAATATCTTTTTATCTAAAGAACCTTCAATTAAATTCAATCTTAATTCATTGGCTGATTGATCAATATATATAGGTTTCATATTCTATTTTTTATTTATATCTAATTGTAGTATTTCTATTTCTTTAGGTGAAACTTCTTGACTAATAAAAGCTTCTCTCTCTGGCCTATCGTCACCAACTTCATCATACCACATCTCAATAGTAATGTATTCTTCATTATCAGATTCAAATTCATAAAAACGTACTGGAATACCTTCACTGTTTGCATCTTTGAAATATAAAGCAGCCCAAGTATCATCTTCAATATAATAATACTTTTGAGAATTATATTGAATTTCACCTTCTTCTTCCTCTGCAATATCTTCTAAAATAGACTTACTTACTTTTTTTGAACCATTACTTGTTAAATCTTTGAGTTTAATCTCTTTTTGAGTTACGTAAATTTCAAGTTCATCATCAAATTCCCATTCCATAAATAATACTTCACCTGTTTTTAATGAAAATAATTCAAGTTCCGTAACATAATAATCATTTTTTTTCTTTTTAAATGACCATTTCGTTTCTAAATATCTACTTAACGATTTGACTAAATAGTTTTCATTGTTAAATGAAATATAACCACCAGCTTTTACATCTTTAAGAGAATATTTATATCTTTGTGAAGATTTAATAGGATTTAATCCTTTAATTGCATCTCTTCTTTTTTGTTGAATATTATTAATACTTGACATGTTAAGACTTTTTTGTATCTATATTATTAGTAACTCTTTGTTCTAATCTATTAGTAGCAGTTCTAACATTTTTTGAAACAACTAAACCTTGTTTAATAATAAGTTCATTAGCTTTTGATTCTTGTTTAAATGTTCTTTCAAGTGCATCAACACCTTCTTGAAGTTTTTTAAGATCTATATAACCTTCAGTTCTAGCTTTTTGTAATTCATTTGCAGTTTTTTCATTTGCAACAGCTGTATCAGCTATTGTATCAGAAATTGCTGAACCAAGTGCTTTACTTGTCTGAACAGATTTTTCTAAACTTTTTGCAACAACTCTTAACCCTAAGTTTGCAAGTACTGCATTTTCCATTTGTCTTACAAGAATTCTAATTTGGTTTTGTTGTTCTCTTACAAGTTTCGCAGTAAGTTGACTACCAGCAAAAAATTGTGCATTCATATTTTCTTCAACTATTAAAGAATTAATCTGAGTTGTAAGATCAGCTAATACTGTTTCAACATTTTGCTTTGCAATAGAATCTGTAATTGTTTCTAGCATAGTTGCAACTTCATTATATATTAATTGAGCAAGATAAATTTCAGATTTTAGAACCATATGTGCATTAAGAAGTCCTTTATATGTAAGCATAAGATCTGCTAATTGTTTATCTAAATCATTTGCATTTTGTAATAATGCAACTTTAATACCATCAATAGAACTTTTAACAGTCTCTTTATTTTCATAAATAATATCCATTACTTTATCTGTTCCTGGTAAAGAACTTTTACTCATGAATAATAAAAATTTTTGTTTAATAGGTGTTTTAGAAAGTACTGCAGGATTAATTAAATCTAGTTGTTGTTTTAGTTTGAGTAAATTAGAATCTTTACTACCTTCAATATTTTCACCTTTTTGATTATCTTCCATAATACCAGCAATTAAATTATCATATAAAGATACATGAGGTATTGCCATCTCGGCAGCTTTTTGACCAATTCTATATACATCTGAAGAAAGTGTCATATCTGTAGGATCAGATTTAACTTTTTGAATAAATTCGTCTACTCTATTTTTTATTGCTTCTTCTGTTTCTAAACTTAAATTATCTGGTTTTTGAACATTCATTTTAGAATTTTCTATAACTTCTGTTTCAATAGTTTCAAGTACTGCTGGAACATTTTCACTAGGATTTTCACCTAAAAAAGCAGCTAGTTCAGAATTAGTATTACTTAATTCTGTTGCCTCTATATTTGATATTTTTTCTTTTGTTTCAGACATAATTTCCCTTTATTTTTTATTTTTATTTATTATATTGCACCATATTTAATATCATTTAGTAGGGATTCTCTTTCATTTTTGTTTAAAGAATCATTTTTAATAACATCCTTAACTCTATTTACTAATGCTTCCATATTTTCTAAATCAGAAATAAGTTTGTTTTTTTCAGAGTTTTTGTCATTCTCATTTAAATCAATAAAAATTTTAATCCTTTTAGGAAAATGTTCTTCAGCTAAATTAGTAACTTCAAAAGTTATAGTTTGAGAGCTAAATTCTTGATTAATCTTTGGAATAATATAGATTAATGAATCAATAATTGAAGTAACTTTTAAAGAAATATCATTTTCAAGTTTTTTATCTGAAAGAGCTATAAATTCTTCAAGTTCAATAAGAGACTCTATTGCTTTATCAACTGGGTTTATAACATTTTTTTCATTTTTCATTTCAGTTTTAATCTCTTCAACTATGTCATCTTTAAAAATATTATAAGCTAATAGAATTGTAATTGCTCCACCTATTAGTCCTCCAATTATTGAAAGAAAAAATCCTAAAAATTGCATAAGAATAATAATAACTATTAATCCAGTAATTAATCCTATTATAATGTTTTTTTTGTCTTTGGAATTCATATATATCCTTTAATTTCTTTGTAAAACATCGAGTATTATATCTAATTAATAATAAAAATATAAATATATCTTATTAAATTTAGTTTCACTTTATTAATATATTCTTTTTAAACTTCTTATTGTGTTTTATGGAAGATTTTATAAAAATTTTCAAGAAAAAGTACTCTTTAATGGTTTTATCAACTATAGGGAAATAGCAAGAGAATCTGTATTAGCTGGAAGAGTCAAGCAAATATGTTAATTGCTGTATCAACTGACTTAATATCTATATTAAAACAATTAAAGTAAAATTTAAAAAGTTAAGTTTTATACGTAAGAACTTAACTTTTTAGCTTAAATTTGAAAAATATAACATATAAAAAGTATTATTACTTGTTAATATTTAATTAAATTAATGTTTATATATTTTATTGCGCTAATATAAAATTTTCATACTGTTTAGCAGTGTTATAACTTACATCAGCAGTTTTTGCAACACTATAAACTGTAATTTTTTTATTTTCAAACCTTAACATATTTACTGCATTTGTTATTGACTCTCTACTTTTTTTTCTTTTTGCAATATTTGCCTTATTTGTAGCTTTTGTTTTTTTTGGTGTACATGATAAAATTGATTTTTTTAACTCTTCATTAAATCTATTATATAAGGTCATGTTATTTTGAACTAATATCTTTTGAATAGTTTCAAATTCATGGTTTGTAATTGTAATCCTCATTATTTTCCTATTTATTTTTTTAAAACAGAATTATATATAAATAAACTTAAAATAATTTCAAATTGTTATAACAATTTGAAACAAAATAGTCATAATTAATACTATTAATTTTTATTAAAAGTTTTTATATTTTGTAGAGCTTAAATTATTTAGAATTTAATTGGAAGTCAAATTTTTGACATCCAATTAAAAAGTATTTGTTAAAGTAATTCGTTTATTTTATCAGTAAATATTTGTTCTGATCCTGTTCCTATTATTTGGTCAACAACTACTCCATCTTTTATAAATAGTATAGTTGGAATTGATCTAACACCATATTTTACAGATAAATCTTGTTCTTCATCAGCATTAACCTTACAAATATTTGCTTTACCTTCAAATTCTTCAGATAATTTATCTATAACAGGAGCTAACATTCTACAAGGTCCGCACCAAGGTGCCCAAAAATCTACCATTGAAACACCACTACTTACAGTTTGGTCAAAATTATTTTGATTTAATTCTATATATTTACTCATTTTTTATCCTATAAATTCTATAATATCAATTGCAGCAGTAGCGCCATCAGCAGCTGCACATACAACTTGTTTCGCTGCATTAATTCTTACATCACCTGCAGCATAAAGACCTGAAACATTTGTTTTCATTTTTAAATCAACTACTACTTCAGTTTGTTCATTTACCTCACAAAGATATGTTCCATCATCTTGTTTTAAACTATCACTTAAAACATCACGTCCTACAAAAGTAAATACGCCTGGAACATTTAAATCTTTTACTTTTCCAGTTTTTTTATCTTTTACTTTAAGTCCTGTAACACCCATATTATCACCATATACTTCTTCAACAGTAACATTCGTTATTTCTTCAATATTATCTTTAGCTTTCATATGTTCAATTGTACTTGGAGCTGCTTTATAAAAATCTCTCCTATGTACTAAATAAACTTTTGAACAAATATTTGATAAGTAAACAGCTTCTTCTAAAGCTGAATCTCCTCCACCTATAACAGCTACTTCTTTATTTTTATAAAAAAATCCGTCACAAGTTGCACAAGTAGATATTCCTCTACCAAAGAATTCTTTTTCACCTTTAAATCCAGCTTTTTTAGGTATTGAACCTGTTGCTAAAAGAACTGATTTAGCTTCTTCTTTTGTACCATCTTCAAATTCAAGAGTAAATAATTCATTATTTTTTGTTACTTTTAAAGCTTTTTTCATTTCATGTTTAAGCCCAAATCTTTTAGCTTGTTCTGGCCAAGACTGCATAAGTTCCATTCCACTTACGATTTTTTCTTGTCCTGGATAATTTTCTATTTCACTACTTCCAGTAATTTGACCACCAGGCATTCCCATTTCAAACATTGTTACATTTTTTAAACCACCTCTTGTAGAGTATAAACCTGCTGTAAGACCAGCTGGACCACCACCTATAATTGCTAAATCCAACATATAAATTTCCTTTTTAAATATAATTTTCTCTATTTGTTTTTAGTATTTTTTATAAATCAGATTCATGATTCGATAAATAATCTGCAACACCTTCAGTTGATGCTTTCATTCCATCATCACCTTTAGTCCATCCTGCAGGACAAACTTCACCATGCTCATT
>JAAETO010000016.1 GCA_024228275.1 Arcobacter sp. | reverse complement strand
TTTCCTAATTTGAAAATTAATGGACAAATATATGATGGTCCAGAATTAAAGTTTAAAAAAGATATCTATTTTCAACCATTAGGTGCATTTAATTGCTAAAAAACTATATAAAAAATTACACCCCAGGGGTAGTAAATCCACTTTAAATCTACACCCAAAAGCATAAATCTCAACTTTTTTAGTTCTACTCTTAAAATCTATTAAAAAATATATTATTTAGATATGAAATGATGAATCATCACTTCAATCTATCTTTTATATCAAACTTTTAATACAATGCTAAAACTAACACCATAAATTCTAGACTTCAAATAACAACAAAAATAATCAAAATTGTCATCATTATAAAAGCCATAATTTTTTATCTTATTAAAATTATTTTTAAAATAAATATTCTACATTATTTACGTTAAATTTCACATAATATTTTCTATAAATTATAATATTTCCCAATAAAAGAGGACTAATAAGAAAAAAAGACATATTTATAAAAGATTAAAATAATCTGACAAATCATTTTAAAAAGATTATTTTATATCAAAAAAGGGGACTAGTTTTACTCTTTTTATCTTAAGTGCTAGATTTTATATATCTTACGATAACATACATATAAATATTAATTAAATAGAGGTAATTATGACAAAGTTAGAAAAACTTAGAAAAGATGGAGCTTCATTATATTTAAAAGGTAATGTTCGAGATGCTCTGAAAATCTATAAAAAACTACTTAATAATCCTCACTACAATAAAAAAGTACTTAAAAAAGATAAACTAAATGATTTACAAGGTATTGTAAATATGTTAAATTATTTAGGTATGCATAATGATGCAATTTTATATGCTAAAAAAATTTATAACTTAGATCCAAAAGATTTTAAATCAATATACACACTTAGCATAAATTATAACTTTGTAAAAGATTATAATAATGCAATAAAATATGCTTTAGAAGCAATAAAGATTGATAATAATAATGCAACAATTTATTCTTTACTAGCTGAGGCTTATTTATGTATAAATGACTTAGAAAACTCTAAAGCTGCTGGAATTAAATCCTTAGACATAAAAGAAAAAAGGGTAGAAAACTCACCTTCATTTCTTGAAGAAAATGTAATAGTAAAACCTTTTAACAAAGAAGACAAAAGTAAAAATGTAATCTCTTTTTCTTTATTTGGAGATAGTCCAAGATATTGTGAAAATGCAGTAATAAATGCAAAAAAAGTATCTAAAATATATCCTTTTTGGACTTGTAGATTTTATTGTAGTACAGATGTTCCTAAGGAAATTATTCAAAGATTAAAAGATGAAAATGCTGATGTTATAATAAAAGATAAAACTCAAGATATAAAAGACATGCTTTTCTGGAGATTTTCAGTAATAAGTGATAAAACTATTGACAGATATATTGTTAGAGATTGTGATAGTGTTATTAGTTTTAAAGAAGCTAAAGCAGTTGATTCGTGGGTAAAATCAGATAAAAAATTTCATATCATGAGGGATTATTATACTCACACTGATTTAATACTAGCTGGTATGTTTGGAGGAGTCCAAGGATTATTTAATGATATTGAAAAAATGATATCAGATTTTAAAAATCAAACTCATACCTCAAGAACTCATTTAGATCAAAATTTTCTAGCTCAATTAGTATGGCCTTCAATTAAAAATGATGTTTTAATACATGATAGTTGTTTTACTCACAAAGATGGTAAAAGTATTCACTTCCCAGATTATGAAGTTGAAAACAAAGGACATCACATTGGGCAAAATGAAGGTAATATTGCAATGAACGTACAATTAAAAGATAAAGGAAACTACAAAAAAGTTAAATGGTCAATTATTGATAAACAAAAAAATACTATATGTGAATATCACTCAACTTTAAATGATGATACATATCAAGTTAATATACCAAATAATTACGCAATGAAGTTACAAAATAAAGAGTATAATCTTATATCTGAACCATATTAAAAATAAATTTTTTATTTTCTTAATTGAGCTCAACTTATTTAATTAATTAAGATTACTCTTTTTCAAAAAAATCTTTATAATCTTTATTCTTAGTTAAATTATTGTCTTTTTCATATTCTTCTACGAACTTATCCAAAATAAAGGTAACTTGCCCAGTAAAATCTCTAAATTCATTGACTGAAATATATTCAAGCTTTTTTAATAATTTTTTTTCTATTCTAAAAGATTTTGTTTTTTTATTATTTTTTTTCATTATTCGAGACCGTATTCCTAATGTTCTATACAATTATAACACAAAAGTAACATTTATGCAATAAAAAATATTTTTAAATAAGTTATTTTAAAACTAAACGTATTATGTGGTATTATTAGATAATACACCCTATACAAAGGGCTACTTGATAGATTAATATTTACTAAACAAATAATAAGATTTTATTTATATTAAGTTAATTAAAAAAGAAACTAGCTAAATTATCTAAGTTTAATTTTTATATTAATAAGTTACAATTTTTATTATTAATTAGAAAGAATGAATATGAATATAGTGCTTACTTTAAAAGTAATACTAATTACTTTGAGTTTAATGTTTTTACTTGAGATCATCATTGATATTATAAAGAATAAAATGTTTAAATGAAAAAAACATATCAAACAAAACACATATATTAAAATAGCTTATGCAAAAAAATACAATAATATTGTAATTTTGCTTACTTAAATGATATCACTTAAATCTTTTATCCATAAATGGTTTTACAAATTTAAAATAAATAAATACTAAAATAAACACAACCAATAATATTGACATAAATATATCCATGAAATATTCCCTTAACTAATCTTTTTATTACTTCTTAGTTTAAATATAGATGCACCTTTTTAGAAGTACTTACATTTTACTATTATATTAACATATTTTTTCTAATCTTTTTTTCGATATATGATATTCCATATATTGTTATTTAGATTAATAGTGTTGAATCAAAATTAGTAAAAAACATATACATTCAGGCTTAGATTGATTTACTATATCAAACAATAATAAACTCGTTCTTTTATTTGCTCATCATTAAAAGTTTAAGAAGTAAACAAAATATTGAATTAATATCCGTAAATATAAAAAAAAAGATATAAATAAATGATAAATAATTTAAAATATTTGTCTTTTTAGCCTTATTTAAGAAGATTTTATGATTTTTTTAAATACTTAGTACTACAAAAAAATTATTTATGCAGAATTTTATTTTTAATTGTTTATAAAAATTGTTACTAAATGAATCAGTTAAAAAAAACAATTTAAACTTATATATTAATGTTTTTTTCTATTTATATTTTTTACAATATCTAAATAGTACATTATTATTCATTTTGAATATTCAATATAAATAATTTATGCAATGTTATAATAAGGATTAAAAAAGCTTATAAAATAGAGTCTTAAGATGTTATTTTGTGATGTATTAAAAAATTTTAGTAAAGAATTATTACTAAAAGTTCAAAATGAACATTACTATAATAATTTAAATATATAAAATATAATTATTTTAAGTTAATATTATAGTTCAAATTAAGGAATAAATTTAATTTTACTTTTTGGTAACTGTGTTTAAAATACAGTAATATTTTTAGAAAATAATATTTTATGACTAGCATTTAAACAAGTAATAAAATTATATTTTCAAAATTACAATATTATTTTATCAAATTGTAATTTTTTATGTTACAATTAAAAAATAATTTTACATAGGGGTTAAAGATGGGGAGAGAAATTTCAATTACTGTAACAAAGGACATGGAAAGCTTTCTACTTGAAAAAGTAGAAAATACTCAAAGTACAATTGAATCTATGATTGAAAACATGATTAAAGAGCAAGTAAATAGTAAAGTTTATTTTGAAGATGGATTCTATTTTGATAAACAAAGAAATAGATTATTTACGCCAGACAAAAAAGAAATTGAATTTACAAAGTTGCAAAGTGGATTATTTAATTTATTACTTGAAAGAAAAAATGAAATAATTGATTTTGATACTATAAGTGATGTTGTATGGAAGAATAGAAATATGTCTATTTTTACAATGAGAAATATAGTAAAAAGAATAAGAGATTTAACTTATTACGGAATAATTATAAATCATTCTAACAAAGGTTACCAATTAGGTAAAACAATTTAAATCCATTGGGTTTAAATTGTTTAGTTAAATACTCTTTAAGTAATATATACTAAAATACTTTACTACTAAATTTTATTTAAGGATTTTAATGGAACCTAACTATGACAAAATTATTGTTTTAATAATTGTATTTACAGCTTCATTCACAACTTGGAAAATTATAAAAGATTTTTACATAACTAAATTTCATATGATTTTTGCACATTTAATAGCAATAGTTACTGCTTCTTTTATGCTGCTTTCAACCATGTTTTTATTTATACCAAAAAACTTTCAAAGAGGAATTTCTCCTGAAGTTGAACTTAGTTTTACATCTATTGCTATAATAATATCTATGTTATTTACATTATACGTCTTTTTCAAATATATACCATCAAATAGTAATAAAAAAAATTAATAATCTAAAGATATCTTACCTAAGCTAATTTTTAAATGATAATAACTAATTTTTAAATATTATAAAAAACTATAATAAATTAGATATAATGAGTTATATAAGTAAGATGAAAGGATTATTATGAAAAATATAGCAATCTTTTACGCAAGTAGTACTGGAAGTACAAAAAAAATAGCAGATGAAATATCAATTGATCTAGCGGAAATAAAAGAATACAATATTAGAATAACTGGATCTGAATATATGACAGATTATGATAATATAATTTTTGGAATTTCTACTTTAGAAAATGGAAAAATGCAAAGTGATTGGGAAGAAATATGGAAAGAGTTTTGTGAACTTGACTTTAAAAATAAGGATGTAGCGATTTTCAGTATACATAATCAAGTCTTATTTCCAGACAATTTTGTTGATTCTATGGGAGAACTATATATACAGTTAAAAAAGGCTGGAGCTAATATTATTGGTTTTACTTCAGTAGATGGATATAATTTTAATAATTCTAAAGCACTAATTGATGGTGACAAATTTGTAGGACTAGCACTAGATATTCATAATCAAAATGACTTAACTAGCTCAAGAATAGAAAATTGGGTTAATCTATTAAAGAAAGATTTTTTTTAATAGATTTTATTGACACGTATCACAAACTCCATACAATTGCATAGAATGACTAGTAATTTTAAAGTTATTTTTTTTAGCTACATTATCTTGTCTTTTTTCTATTTCATTATCCATAAACTCTACAATTTTACCACAATTTGTACAGATTAAATGATCATGATGCTCTTTAGTATTACTTTCATATTTTTTTCCATCTGCTCCAAAAGCAATTGAAGTTATTAGATTTACTTCTTCTAAAAAACTTAAAGCTCTATAAACTGTAGCAATCCCAATACTTGATTCTCTTTTTTTAGATTTTATTAAATTATATATTTCTTCTGCACTTAAGTGGCCCTCAGCATTAATTAAAATATTCAAAACAATTTCTCTTTGTTCAGTATATTTTAAACCTTTTTGCTTAACTATTCTTTTTAACTCATCAATTACTTCTGTACTACTAATCATAAATACACCTTATAAAATTATTATTAAATTTTTTATTACTTATTTCTTAACTATTATTACTAAATAAATATCAAGATAAGTTAAAATTATTAACTAATTTTATTCTTTTTTAAAATATTCACTTAACTTATATTTTCTTTTATAAATAAATTAATTAAATAAATTTATTTTTGTAAAAAATATTGTATTATTACTGAATTTTAAAAGTAGTTGAAATATTAATATTGTTATCTAGTAGTTTAAACTGCCATAAACCTTTTTGTCTACCTTCTATATATCTAAAATCATAAATTGAGCCATGTCCTGAAGGAATGATCAACCTTCTTTCTCTTGATAAGTTACCACTTGGGTCAATCCACTGAACTACTATCTCTTTTTCTTCTTCTTGTCTTTCATGAGTATATTTACAAATTATTGAATTTTCATCTTCTAATATCAGACAGTCTACAATATTTTTATTATTATCATCGATTACTTCACAAAAAGTCCAAGTAGTAATAAACAACAAAATAAATATTAATCTACTCATAATATATCACCTATATTTTAATTTTTAAATTATTAAAATTATATCATAAAATATAAACAATTAATTGATTTTAAATCCCATTATTAAAATAACTTATTTAATAATTTATAAATATTATAACAATATATTTATTTTAGTATTACTTTATTTCTACCACTGTTTTTAGCTTCATATAAAGCTTCATCCGCCTTTTTAAAAACATCTAAATAATTATCATTAATTTTACAAAAAGTACAACCAAAACTTGCAGTTATATTTATATCAATACCATCATATGAAAAAGTATTTTCCTCAATTTTCTTTCTAAGTCTATTTGATACATTAATAATATTATCGTACTTAGTATCTAATAATATAATAAACTCTTCTCCACCATAACGACCAATTAAGTCACCTTCTTGTAAATGAATTTTTACTAATTTTGCTAAATCTCTTAAAATATAATCGCCAATTAAGTGTCCATAAGTATCGTTTATAAATTTAAATTTATCTATATCAAGTACAAGTAAGGCAAAAGTTTTTGATTCTAACCAATGATTAATATAATTAATTATTGTCACCTTGTTAAAACAAGTTGTTAAATCATCAATTGATGCTTTATTCTTTAGATCTATTAGTTGTTCATTTACTGTTGAGACATCATTCATACAAATAATATATTTTTTAAGCTCTACTTTTGAAACATCAAAAGTGAAATATTTATTATGTTGTTCATTAATTATAAATTTTGCTGGCTTTTCAATCGATGAATGGTTCTTAGCTATTTTGATTAAATTAACTTTTGTTTCATTATCAAGTAAAGCAATATTATCTAAAAAGCCATTGCTTGATTTAAATATATCTAGAAACCTTTTATTAGCACTTTCAATTTTATTACCATCTGTAATAAATATTATATGTTGTTGAGAATCTAAAACTGATTGTAAAAAATCTCTTTCTTTTTTAATCTTGTCATTTTGAGTATTATTTATTACATAGAACATTTCATTCATTTTTTTTGACAAGTATGTAATCTCATCATCATATATTAAACTTATCTGCTCATCTAATCTTTTATTATCAGATATCTTTTTAACAGTAGCTGATATATCTTTTATTCTTTTTACAAAAATCTTTTTTATGAAAATATATATCATTAAACTTAATAATATTATTGATATAAAAAACAATGAAAATAAAATGTAATTACTTTTTTTAATTTCTTTATGAAAGAATCTATCAATTTTTAATAAAAAAAAGAACTTACTATCATCAAGTTCATCATTTAATTCTATATGTGAATATAAGTGATCTTCATTTAATCTTTGAACATCATACTTAAAATGCTTATTAATTTGGATATTTTCTTTTAAAGTATAAGAAGGAATAAGGGACAAGTAACTATCTAAAATTAGTGAGACTTTTGTTAAGAAGGTTGAATCTAAAGTTCTACCAACAAATATATATCCTAAGTTATCGACTTTATCAATAGAAAATATGATTTTCTCATAATTTAATGTTATAAATTTTGATTTTTCTTTATTTAAAACATACTTTTCGATATCTTTTGTTTTAAAAAACTCTTCAATATTATCAGGTGTATCCAAATATTCTTCATTATTAATATCAAAAGCTTCAGAAAAAACTATATTAAATTTATTATCAAATATTATAAAATATGTAATATTTAAATCAGAAGTTATATGAGTATACTCAGAAAAAACTAATTTTTCTTTATTTAAGAAATCAATAACCATCTCATTTTTGGAATATTCGTAAGATATTTTATTTAAACTTGAAATTCTGTCATTCAATATATCATGAAGGTTTTTTAATTTATTTTCTATTAATTTATTTTCAAAATTAATAGAATTTTTTTCTCTTTCTTTTAATATTATAAAATAAATTAAAAATACAATAATAAATATAACTGTAAATAGAAAAAAAACTTTTTTATTAATACTCATACTATCTCTTTCATAAAAGTATTGTAATAGAAAAATCTTAAATTATTATGATAATCACTATCATATGTAAAAAATTAAAGTGAGTTTTATAAAACAAATAATCATTTCTGATAAATGACTTTCAATAACCAGTTATTATTTTTTATATTCTTCCCAAATTACTTTTTCATTTAAACTTACTCTATTCTTTAATATTTCAAATGGAGTATAAAATTCTTTATATCCCATTGAATTATGATCTTTGATCCAATAACCTAAATAAATATAAGGTACATTTAACTCTTTTGCTATTTTTATCTGTGCTAATATAGAAAATTTACCAATTGATAAATCTTGATAATCATGATCATAAAAACAATATATTGATGATATTGATTTTTCTAGAATATCTACTAAGGCAACACCTATTAATTTATTATTTCTAACATACAAGAACTCTTTTGTAAATTCATCTTTTCCTTGTATATATGATCTATCATATTCAGCAGGATCTATAGGGGAATAAGTCCAATTTTTCTTTATATTCATATAATTATGATATTTATCATATAATCTTAAATGATCTAAAGTTAAAGATGGAGCTTGGATATATAGTTTAGTATCAATGTTTTTCTTAAAAATTCTTTTTTCAGAACGTGAAAATTTATAATTATTTACATCAATTCTCATAGAAATACATTTTTTACAAGTTTTACATTCAGGAACAAAATGCATCTTACCAAAACGTCTCCAACCATGTTCAAGCATGTTTTGATAATCTTCTTTTGTACATTTATTTACATATCTGTATCTTATATCTGATAGTTCATTATTAAAATATGAACAATCTCTATTCTCTTCTAAAAATTCAATATCACTTTCTAAAATTTGCATCTTTAATCATTTATCTTTTCTTTTATTTCTTTTGCAAGAGATGAGATGTATTTAATTTTTTCATTATTAGATAAGCTATTATCTATAAGATACTTTACAAATGCACTACCTACAATAACACCATCAACACCTTTTGATTTTTCTTTACAAGTTTCAGCGTCAACACCAAACCCTATGTATAATGGAGTTTGAGAATATTTTTTAACAGTTTCTATAATAATACTTAAGTCTTCTTTTTTTCCACTACCAGTAATTCCTGCATATGCAACCATATAAATAAATTTTTGAGCATTAGAAACAACTTCTTTAATTCTATTTTCTGAATGAGTAGGAGCAACAAATGAAATTTGAGCTTTATTATATTTCCTAAAAAGAGGATTTAATAATATTGCTTCTTCATTTGGAACATCTGGAATAATCATTCCATTTACTCCATATTCATCTGCTTTTTTTAAAAAGTTTTCTATTCCATAATGATAAAACGGGTTCATATATCCCATCCATAGCATATCCATGTGAGGGGCTATTTTTGAACTAACCTCAAATAAATCTTTTAATTTAAAACCACTACTTAAAGCAATTTCATTTGCTTTTTCAATAATAGGACCATCAGCAACAGGGTCAGAAAAAGGAATACCTACTTCTAATGTATCTACACCAGCTTCTTTCATACTTAAAGCTAAATCAACAGTAAAATTATTTTCAGGTATCGACGAAGTAATATAACCAACTAATTTTTTCAAAGTAAAATCCTATAATATATTTAATAAAGTTTATTTTATCAAATTTTATCTTGAATACTGAATATATATATAAACTTAAGACATAATTTTCTAATAAAATTCAATCCTACTTGAATAAATAGGTGAAATAATTCAACTTGTTATAATAAAAATATATAAAGTTATTCATTTCTTTATATAGCTAAATATTTTTATTATAAAAAGGATAATTTTGATACAATATTTGTTAAATTTAACAAACTATTAGGAAGATTACTTGAGTATAATTAAAAATGATTTTGAAAAGATGAATATAACAAAAATTAAAAATTCTAAGAATAATAAAAAACTAACAATGATAACAGCATATGATGCTCTATTTTCAAAGCTTTTTGAAGAGGTGGCAGATATGATTTTAGTTGGAGATAGTTTAAATATGAGTTTTGCAGGAAAACCAGATACACTTTCGGCAACATTAGATCAAATGATATACCATACAAATGCAGTATGTAGTGGGGCACCTAGAGCTTTTACTATTTTAGATATGCCTTTTGGTACATATATTAATAAGGATGAAGCTTTAACAAACGCTATAAAAGTTTATGCTCAAACAAACGCAGCTGCAATAAAAATTGAAGGCGGAGAAGATAGAGCAGAGATTGTTAAACATTTAACTTCAAACTCAATTGCAGTTATGGGTCATATTGGATTAATGCCTCAATATGTGCGAAGTGAAGGTGGATATAAAGTTAGAGGAAAATCTACTGAAGATACTGAACAATTAATTAAAGATGCAATAGCAATAGAAAAAGCTGGAGCATTCTGTATTGTTATAGAAGGTGTTAAAAGTGAGGCTGCAAAGAAGATAACTGAAGCTATAAATATTCCAACTATTGGAATTGGAGCAGGTAATGTAACAGATGGCCAAGTTTTAGTATGGTCGGATATGTTAGGGTTCTTTGAAGATTTTAAACCAAAATTTGTAAGACATTATATGAATGGTGCTAAAAATGTGAAAGATGCAATAAATCAATATAAAACTGATGTTCAAAATACGTCATTTCCGTCAAGTAAAGAAGAATACTAATATGACAAAATTAAAATTGGAACTTTCATAGATGGAAAGGATTGTTGAAGTAGAGCAAATATCATTTGAAGAGGACAATTCAGAAGTAAGTTTACGTCCTTCTTCGTGGAATGATTATATTGGTCAAGAAAAAATTAAAAAGAATTTAAAAGTATTTATAGAAGCTTCAAAAAAAAGAAATGAAGCTCTAGACCATATACTTTTTTATGGACCTCCTGGTCTTGGAAAAACTACAATTTCGTACCTTATCTCATCTGAGATGAATACTAATATAAAAATAACAGCTGGACCTATGATTGAAAAAAGTGGTGATTTAGCTGCTATTTTAACAAACCTTGAAGAAGGGGATATTCTTTTTATTGATGAAATTCATAGACTTTCTCCTGCAGTTGAAGAGATATTATATCCGGCAATGGAAGATTATAGATTAGATATTATTATAGGATCTGGACCTGCTGCTCAAACTGTTAAAATTGACCTTCCAAGATTTACATTAATTGGAGCCACTACAAGAGCTGGAATGTTATCAAATCCCTTAAGAGAAAGATTTGGTATGCACTTTAGAATGCAGTTTTATGATCACGAAGAGTTAGCACAAATTATTCAAATAGCCTCTACTAAGCTAAATAAATATTGTCAAGATGACGCCGCACTTGAAATTTCAAGAAGAAGTAGAGGAACTCCAAGAATTGCTTTAAGATTACTAAGAAGAGTAAGAGACTTTGCAGAAGTTGAAAATGAAGATAAAATTAAGATGAAAAGATGTACATTTGCACTAGATGAATTAGGTGTAAATGAAACAGGTTTTGATGAAATGGATATAAATTTATTAGAACTCTTAGTATCTAATAAAGGAAAGCCTATGGGTCTTTCTACAATAGCTGCTGCATTAAGTGAAGATGAGGGAACAATTGAAGATGCAATTGAACCATATTTATTAGCTAATGGATATATAGAAAGAACTGCAAGAGGTAGAGTAGCAAGTATCAAAACTTATGAAATGTTTAGATTAGATTACCCTAAAAGTGAAAAGCTAGATTCTGAAAGATCTTTATTTTGAAACCTCAATATTTTTTACTAGTTCTTTGCGTTGTAACTATATTTTTTATATTTGAATTATTTGGTCCTTTTTTAAAACCAATGATTGTTGCTCTACTTTTAGCAGTAGCTACAAATTCAATGAACTTATATTTAAAAAGACATATGCCAAATACTTTTACATCAATAATTATGACAGTATTATTAACATTAATTTTCTTCGTACCAGTTTTATATTGTATATTCTCTTTTGCTTCACTTATAAATAAAATTGATCAACAAGCATTAATAACTATTTATGATGTAACAAAACAATGGGTGCAAGAACTTCCAGATGATTTCACTTTTATTAAAGATCAGTTAAATGAGATACTAAAGAAAATAAATATTCCTGAGTTTATACAGAATCTCTTGTCTTTTGGGGCTTTTCTAGGTAAAAACTCAGCAAAATTTATTATTGATATGGTCATGATTTTAGTATTTTATTTCTTCTTTAATTTCTATGCAACAAACTTATCTCACTATTTTAAAGATGCACTTCCCCTTAAAAAAGAAGATTCAAATTCTTTATTTTATGAATCATCTAATGTTATGAGTGTTGTTTTATATTCTATATTAGCAACTGCTGTTTTAGAAGGTTTTTTATTTGGAATCTTTGTTAGTTTCTTTGGTTATGATGGTATTTTACTTGGAGTACTTTATGGTTTTGCATCATTAATTCCTGTATTAGGTGGACTTATTATGTGGCTACCTCTTGGAATTTATGAAATGTTTACAGGTAGTACAGGAAATGCATTGGCAATAATTATTTACTCAATTGTGGTAATATCTATTATTACAGATACATTTATCAAACCAATTATTATAAAATATATAAATCAAAAAGTTGTTAAAACACCAACTGATGTAAATGAAATACTAATATTCTTCGCAATAGTTGCCGGTCTTTCTACCTTTGGATTTTGGGGTATGATTATAGGACCTGCGATAGTTACATTTTTCATTTCATTAGTTCAACTAATCAAAAAATTTAGTAATAATTTTTATAGTATCGAATAAATGTAGAAAATAGTTTTTTACTATTTTCTACAAAATTTATCTACCTGAAATAATTTCACCTTGATAAGAAATAATTCCATAATCTAAATTTGATACTGATTTAAAACCCATATCAAGCATTATTCTTTGACAATAAGCACTTCTACTTCCACTATGACAATAAACAACAACAGGTATATCTTTTTTCTCATCAAGCTTTTCAATTGTTTGGTAAAAAGATGTCGTGGGAACTAAGAAATCTGTTCCTTGAATTCTATTGCCTAACCATTCCATCCACTCTCTAGTATCAACTAAGCTAAATTCTATAATACCAAGTTCTCTTGCTTCTAATAAAGCCTCAACTTCAATAGCCGAAATTTGTTTTTTATTTAAAATATTCTTACATTCATTTTTTGTAATAATTTTTAAATGTTCTTCTTCTTTAACTTCAACTTTTTCTTCTAAAGTTCTAGCATATTCTGGAGTACAAAATATACCACAATGACAACGTCCATTTACTGGTATTTCTTTTTCTAATGCTGGCTTACAAGGACATAACCTATTTTCAGAATTATCTTTTTCTTCTTGAGTTTTTCCTATAACCATAAAACAGGGACAATATCTTCTATTATAAATAAGCTTATTTCTAGTAAGACCTATTTGTATTGATTCATTTATATCATTTTCAGGGTTATAGACAAAACCGTAATCTTTACAAACTTTATCTGTAAACTGTCTCGTTAATTCAAAACTAGTTTGAAACTCTTCATTTTCTATATCTATTTTTTTTATCATAATTTATATTCCTAATAATTAAAAATATAAAATAACATAGAAAAGATTATAATTATATATTATAAAAAATTTAATATTCTAATTAAAATTTTTTGGATTCTCAATAGATTTTTTAACAAGTTCTAAAAACTTATCTCGATTCATTCTTTTTGCACCTAATGATTCTAAATGCTTAGTAGGTATTTGACAGTCTATGTATCTAAAACCATTTAATTTTAATTTTTGGACTAAGTGATAAAGAGCAACTTTTGAAGCATCATTTTTTTTCGTAAACATTGATTCACCACAAAATATATTACCTATATTTATACCATAACCTCCACCAACTAACTCACCTTTAAAATAAGCTTCAAAAGAATGAGCAAATTTCATATCATGTATTTTAGTATATGCTTCAATTACTTCTGATAATATCCAAGTATGCGTTTGTCCCGATCTAGGCACTTTTGAACACTCAATCATAACTTGTTTAAAATTAGTATCAAATTTTATTTCAAAAATATTTTTATCAATACTTTTTTGCAAAGATTTAGATATTTTAAAATCAAGCAAATCCAAAACAAGTCTAGGGTTTGGACTCCACCAAAGAATTGGATCACTTTTATTATACCAAGGGAATATTCCTCGTGTGTATGCAGATATAAGTCTAGTAGTAGATAAATCACCACCATATGCTAATAATCCTTCTTCACTAGCTAAAGAAGGATCAGGGAAAGAATAAGAATATTTATCTAGTGGTAATATATGCAATTTAAATTCTTATTTAAAATGTAGAAATATATGCTCCTAAAGCATCAATTTCTTCATCACTTAAGTTTATTACTTGGCTTTTCATTACACCTTTCATAACTCTTCCGTAAGATCCATCTTTATAACCTTGTAAGACTTGAACTACGTTAGATTTATTCCACCCTTTTATAATTTTTGATTTACGTAAAGCTTCTTTCTCACCATTTTGTCCATGGCAACCTGCACATTTTAGATAAAGTGCTTTACCTTTTTTATTAATCTCACCAGTTGATTTTTTTGTAGCAACAATATTGTTAATACTTTGCTCAATTTTATCTTTAGTTTCATTAGCTTTTGACACAACATCACTTGTTACTATTTGAGTTTTTTCAAGTACTTTTTGACTTACACTTTCAACTGCTTTTGATCCAACTTTTGCAATCTCTTTTGTTTCCTCAGAAATTTTACTTACAACTTCTGATCCAGCTTCTTTAAGACTTTTAGCTACTATCACACTCGAATCTTTAACTTGATCTATTAACTTCTCTTCAGGAGTTTTATCAACTTTAACATTTGTTTCTTTAACTTCTTTTTTAATTGAAGAAGTACTTTCTTCAGCTTTTTTATCATCACTACAGCCACTTAATAACGCAAGTGTTAAAAACAAATATAAAAAAGTATTTTTCATTATCATATCCTCATATAAAGTAAACAATTTTAATATCTAAAAGTGAATTATTTGTGTTCTAAAGGTTTATAATCAAAAGTAAAATTATTTTTAATAAAATCAATTTTAACTTTTCCACCTTTTTTTAATTTTCCAAATAAAATTTCATCAGTTAAAACATTTTTTATTTTATCAGCAATAACTCTGCTAAGTGGTCTAGCCCCCATTGCTTTATCATAACCTAAATTAGCTAACTCTTTTTTAGCTTTTAAAGTTATACTAATAGAGATTTTTTTACTAACTAATTGTTTTTCTAAATCTTCTATAAATTTACCTGCAACTTTTGAGACAATATCAAGACTTAATGAATCGAAACTTACCATCGAATCTAATCTATTTCTAAATTCAGGTGCAAAAAATTTATTTACAGCTTTAGTTTCATTAAGATTATCATCTTTTGCAAATCCCATTACATTAGCTTCACTTGCTCCTAAATTTGAAGTCATCACTAAAATTACATTTTGAAAATCAGCTTTGTTTCCACTATTATCAGTTAATTCAGCATTATCCATAACTTGAAGTAAGATAGACATTAAATCAGGATGTGCTTTTTCTACCTCATCTAATAAAAGTACACAATGAGGATGCTTTCTAATAGCTTCAGTTAATAAACCTCCATTTTCAAATCCTACATAACCTGCTGGTGCTCCAATAAGTCTTGATATAGTATGAGCTTCCATATATTCACTCATATCAAATCTTTCAAAATGAATACCAAGTTGAATTGATAACTCTTTTGCAACTTCTGTTTTCCCTACTCCTGTAGGTCCAGTAAATAAAAAACTTCCTATTGGCTTTTTATCAATATTAAGTCCTGCTTTATTTCTTTTAATTGATTGTATAATAGTTGAAATTGCACTGTCTTGTCCAAATACTCTTCTTTGCATGTTTTTCTCTAAACTTTTAAGCAATGAAATATCAGATCTACTTGCAGATTTTGATGGTATATGAGCCATTTTAGCTACAGTATCTTCAATATCTTTTTGAGTAACTTTTATATTATTTTTATTTAAAGATGAATATTCTATTTTCTTAGAAGCCCCAACCTCATCTATAACATCAATAGCACTATCTGGTAAAAATCTATCAGTAATATATTTTTTACTAAGTTCTACAGCCATTTCAAGTGAATTTTTATTATATTTTACACCATGAAATTCTTCATATTTAGATTTAAGTCCATCTAAAATAATTACAGCATCTTCTATTGAAGGCTCTTCTATATCAACTTTTGCAAATCTTCTACTAAGAGCTTTATCCTTAGAAAAATCATTTCTAAATTCTGCAAATGTAGTGGCACCTATACATCTTAATTTGCCATTTGAAAGCATAGGCTTTAAAATATTTGAAGCATCCATTGCACTACCGCTTACACTTCCCGCACCAACAATAGTATGAATTTCATCAATAAATAATATTGAATTTGGAATCATTACTATCTCTTTTAAAAGTGATTTTAATTTTTTTTCAAAATCACCTCTGTATTTTGTTCCAGCTAACATTGAACCCATATCTAAAGAGAATACTTTTGCGCCTTCTAAAAATTCTGGCACTCTTTTATTAGCAATATCTAAAGCTAATCCTTCTGCAATTGCAGTTTTACCAACACCTGGCTCTCCCACTAATATAGGATTATTCTTTTTTCGTCTACTTAAAATTTGTACAATACGACTTATCTCTTTTGATCTTCCTATTACTGGATCTATATCACCTTTTAAAGCTAATGATACTAGTTCTACTGAATTTTTATCTAATACTTTATTATCTTTATTTTCATCTACTTTTGTTGCATCGTTTTCATCTTCAAAGGCATCTTCATTATCTTTATGAGATATTTCTTCAAGAATATCTACTCTTTCAACACCTGCTGATTTTAATATAAAAGTAGCATAAGATTTTTCATCTTTTAAAATAGCTACAAACATATCTTCAACACTTGCATTTCTACCACCACTAGATTGTGCTTGTGCTACCATATTTTCAATAGTAGAAGTAAGAGTTACAGTTTCAATTGGCTCATCTTTTACATCTTCTGGAAATATAGGAGTATTTTCATCTATATGTTTTTTTATGTCATTAAAGATCTTATTTTGATCTAATCCCAAATCTACAAATAAATTTTCTATAACTTCATCATGAATAAGCATTAAAAAAATATGTTCTATTGTTAAATATTCATGTCTACTCTTTTTAGCATAATTTACGGCTTGTGCAAAAATATTTCTTAATTCTTTACTAATCATTGTTATTCTTCTTCCATCATAGCTTTTAAAGGAAAACCCTTCTCTCGTGATAAGGCTTTTACTTGTGAAACTTTTGTTGAAGCAATCTCATGAGTATATATACCGCATACTTCTTTTCCATTATTATGAATGCTTAGCATTATTTGAGTTGCTTGTTCCATACTTTTTCTAAAAACTTTAGTTAAAATATCAATAACAAATTCCATTGTAGAATAATCATCATTTAATAAAAAAACTTTATATTTTTTAGGTTCAGTCACTTGTAAATTACTATCTAACTCTATTTCTAATTCGTTAGCCAAAATATACCCTTATAATTAATTCTTTATAATATTATAACAAAAAAGCCGAAACAATCATAAAATAATATGTTTTTTGAATAAATTAAAGTTTATTTTAGTTTTAATATAATACAAATGCATATATGAAAGAGGATTTATGAAACAATTATTTATAACAGCAACAAATACGGATATAGGGAAAACATACGCTAGTGAACTTTTTTTAAAATATTATTCAAAAAAAGGTTTAAAGGTTGGATACTATAAACCTATTGAAACAGGAGTAATTGATTTACCAATTGACGGTAATAAGATGTTAAACTTAGCAAAAGAATTAAACCCTAGTTTTGATGTATCAATAAATGACGTTGTACCATATCAATTCAAACTTCCAGCAGCTCCATTTGTAGCTAAGGCTAATGAAAAAATTGATTTAAAATTAATTATAAAAAAAAGAGATTATTTACTTAAGTTTTGCGATATCTTGATTATTGAAGGTGCGGGGGGACTTATGGTCCCAATTGAAAAAGATTTTTTTATTATTGATTTAATTAAAGAATTTAAAACTAAAGCAATATTAATATCTCCTTCAAAACTTGGAAGTATAAATGATACATTATTATCAATGAATGCTCTAAAAGCTAAAGATATTAATTTTGATTGGTATATAAACTTGTATCAAGACAAAGATAGTTTCAATGAAGTTACAATGCCTTTTTACAAAGAGTATTTTGAAAAAATTAATTTTTTAGATGATTTAAAATTTTAAATTTTAAATTTTAAATTCTAATTCAACCTCTTTTGCTTTTGAAACTCCAAGCATAGTAAGATAGTCTTCTTTAATAAAGCTATCTTTTCTTAATTCTTTTATATATTTTTTACCCTCTTTTAAAGAAAATACTTTTGAATTATCCATTTTTTTAATAACATCATTTAAGGTCTCATCTTCCTCTTTTTTATAAATTGCTAGAAGTAAAACCTTTTTATTTATATCCATATCTAAATCCAATCTCTTATCCTTTTATAATAGTAAGCTACAACAAAAAATGCAGATCCTATTATTATAGTTATTATATCAAGGCTTATTAAACTTGCCATTAAACCAATAAAAAAAGTTGTTAGAACATTTGAAAGCATAAAAATCATATCATTATATGAGATTACACGACCTAAATATTTTTGTTCTACTTTTTCTTGTAATAAGGCATAAGTATAAGACCAAATAGTTGTAGTTGTAAAACCTGTAAAAAATACTGCTATTAAAGCTATATAAAAATTTGATTGTAGAAAACCCCATGCTATTATAGATATTCCTTGAAAAATAAATATATATATTAAAGTATCTTTATTTACTTTATTTGTAATAAATAAAGGACCTATCATAAGTGCAAAAGCTCTAATAGCATTAGTTATACCTATTGATAAAGGTACAGCAATTACATATTTATATTCATTTTTTGCTAATAAAGTAACTAAAGTATCAAAAGCTGTAAGTCCAACTGAGGCATGTAATATTATAAGATGTACAACTATTTTATTAGATTTCAAATATAAGAAACCATCTTTTATCATCGTAGATATTTTTTCTTTTGTATGAATAATATCTACTTTAAATTCTATGTTTAAAAATATTATTATTGCAAGTAAAAAGAACATTGCGTCAATAATAATGGCTGTTTTAATACCATAAAAATTAACGATTATACCACTTAAACCCATTCCAGCTGCATAAGTAAAAGACCAAATAATAGAATGTATCTCATTTGCTTTTTGTAAAGCAATACCAGATACTAATTTAGGTAGCAAAGACATTTCAGTTGAAAAGAACATAGAAGCACTTCCCATTCTTATAAAAATAAAGATCATTAATAACCATAATTCGCTTTTATCATCAATAGTTAAAAATAATAAGGTCATTATCAATTCAGTAGATAATAAAACTAACATAAGTGATTTTATTTTAAACCTATCAATTATTGCACCAGAAAGAGGTGCAATAACAATTGCAGGTATTAAGTGCATTGCAGTAACAACTGAAATTGCAAAAGCAGAAGATCCAAAATTAACTAGCATTGTATAAATTGCAACATTTGAAAACCATGCTCCAAAGTACGCAATAAATTGTAATATCGATAATTTTCTAATTATTGGATAATTAGTTAATAATTCACGATAATTCAATACGTACTAAAACCTCTTGAAATATTGCAGAATATGCTTCTTCATCACTTTTATGGGGTGTTAAATAATTGGCATTTTTATTACCAGCATATGCAACAACACAATCTTTTTTTATATTTTCATCTAATTTAATTATAAAATTTGCTTTTCCATAAGGTGAAGAGACTAACACTTTATTTCCATCTTCGAATTCAACACTAGGATGCATATACAAATAATTGTTTTCTTTAAATTGAGAGTTTAAAGAATCTTTTCTTTTTGATGTTAAAAAGTAAAATTGATCTTCTTCTTTCTCTTCATATAAACTATCAACTTCTAACTCTTCTAAAAATTCAAAGCTATCTAAAAAAGAGTCATCTTCTCTTGTTTTATTAATATAATAATTAAAAGCTTCATCTTCACTAACTAAATCTTCGAATCCAAACTTATCAAACATATATTCTGTAAATTCATACTCAGAAATACTGTTTTTTTGTTTTTCTTCAAGTGCATAAGAAATAGCTATATGTTCATGACCATAAGATACTCTAACATCCCTTTTTGCTTTAAAATTTGTTGAAGGAATAATAATATCTGCATATTCACAGGTATCGTTTAATGTAGTACCGAAATATACAACAAAAGAATTTTTTAAACCATTAATTAGTATTTGTGAATTAGGAGAACTAACAACAGGATTTGCACCTTGTATAAATACTAACTCATAAGAGTTAAAATCAACTTCAGGTAAATTAACTTGCTCACTACAAGTAGATGTAAAAGGTGAGTCATATCCATACCCAGAATCTGCTAAATACCAAACTCCACCTTTTTCTTTATTATGTAAACCTATATAAGCTGCAAAAGAATCAATTGCTCTAGTTATATTTGAGCCTTCATAATATTTTTGAACACCTAGTCCTAACATTAATGATATAGATTTACCTTTTATTAATTCAAAAAGCTTTGTAATATCTTTTAGACTTAAACCAGTGGTTTTTTCATAAGATACTAAAGGTCTTGATTTAGCTAAATCAAAAAACCAATCGGCTCCTTCTCCATAGTTCTCTATAAATTCTTCATCTTCCATATCTTCCATATAAGCAAATCTTGTAAGTAGTAAAGCTAATTCATGATCAGTTTTTGGGTTAATTTGTAAATGAAGATCACTTTTTTTTGCAATTGGAGTACTAATTGGATCAATAGTAATAAATGTTTTATCTTTTACTAAATTATACATATGAGGAGAAGTAACTGAGAAATTTCTTCCCCAAACAATAATTACATCCGAATCAATTAATTTTTGAATTGGAGGATTAACACACTTTCCTCGACCAAGTATTAAACCTACTTCACCTGCACCTTCGCATAAACTTCCACGTGTAAAAACTGAACCATATTTAGAAAAAAAACTTTTAGGAGCATTTTGCATGACACCTAAATTTCCTGAACCTTTATAATAAAGAGTTTTGGAAGGATCAGTATTTTTTAATTTTTGAACTAACTTTTCTAAAGCCTCAGACAACGAAGTTTTATCTTTATTTATATAGGCATCTTCTAGAAAATTTTCTTTTAATAAACTAGCAAAATTTAGACAAAGTTTTGACTTAGTAGTAGGATGTTCTTTATTTCCTTTTATTTTTCCTTCTTCTTCCACTGCTTCACATCCATCAAAACAATCTAAAGGACATGCTATTGTATTATTTGAACTCAATTTTAACCAACCTTGAAAATATTTTTGGATTGTCAATTATAATATTAACTTTATAAGAAGAGATATGTTTAGAATCAGCTACATTAAATATTTTATTTATTTTTAAATCTGTTCTCTTTCCATCTAAATAGATTATTTTATCTTTTATTTTATTAACATCTGAAATAGGAATAAAAATCTCAAGTTTTCCTTTACTTAAATCTTTTGCTTCGTAAAGTAATGTCCCTGGATTTACATACTCCCCTTTTTTAACAGCTATATTATAAATATAATTGCTCTTTTCTATCATTTTTTTGTTTTTTATGCTATCTTTTAGATTTGCTATTTTTATTAATATATCAGCTTTTGAACTCTCTAAATTAATTACTTTTATTTTTTGATTATCTTTTTCAAAGGCAGATTTTGAAGATATTCTTTTTAATCTTTTATAATTATTCTGTTCAATTTTAATCATACTATTAATAGCTTTTAATTTATTAGTAGATTGCTGTAAATCAATTCTATTTACAAATGAATCTATTTCTACTATTTTTGAATTATTAGCTTTTAGACCTTCTAATTTATCATTAGTATATATGACTTTCCCACTAACAGAAGACTTTACTAAAAAACTATTTATTGGTTCAAGTTTTGAATAAAATTCACCAGCTAAACTTACACTTACAAAGAATAATAGCGTAAATAAGTATTTCATAATTACCTCTTAAATTTTAATATTTTTTAATAAGTTAATAATCTCTTTTTTTAAGATTTTAAAATCTATTTTAGTTTCACATTTATAGATTAAATCATCTAACAATGAATCCTTTTTTAAATAAGGAAGAAGAGTTTTTAAAAGTTCTTCTTTACTTTTTGTCTTTTTAACAATATTAACTAAAGGAATATCCTCATTTTTTTTATTTTCTTTTTTAATTTTAATATAATTATATAAACAAAATATTAATACACTTGTTAATGCTCCCAATAAAAAGTAAGTAATTTTAGATTTATTGTCTATATGCTTTTGAACTATAACTTCTTTTTTTATTTCAGGTTTAATAACTGATTTCTCTAAAATAACTTTTTCTTCTTTTTTATTTTCAAGCTCAATTTTAAATGATTTAGTTTTTTTCTCTATAACTCTTTTTTCTTTTTTACTAAAGTACTTTAAAGTAATACTTGGAATTTGTATAGATTTATTAGGTATGATAGAATAAGACTTTAAATAAGTACCTTCATATCTATTATTTTCATATTTAGTTTTTATAGTTGGTTTATTATCATAAATTGTTGCATCATTTATATTTAATTTAAAATCTTGAATATCATCAAAGTTTCCAAAACCTTTTATATCCAATTTATAGGAAACTGCTTCACCTTCTTTAATATTTTCTTTTTCTACTGTAGCATTTATATCAAACTCACCAATTAAATTTATTCCTTTTGGTAATTCTTTAACATTAAATTTTAAATTATTTGAGTATATTTTTTCTAATTTAGAAGCATTAGTAAAAAAACCAAAATTAGATGAGGGATTTTTAATATCAACCATTTCTACATCAACTTTTAAAGGTGAAATATTTAACTCTCCACTTTTTTGGGGAAATAATAAAAAATCTAATTCTTGAACAATATATCCATTATCTTCATATTTTTTATTTGAACTGTCAACTCTTTTATACCAAAAATTATCAAAATGAGGTTCTTCAAACCCTAAGTTAGTAATTTGTAAGCCTCTTTTATATTTAAAAACTAAAGTAACTATTAAGTCTTCTCCTACATAAGGTTCACTATTTGATGATTTTAAAGTTAATTCAAAATAATTAGAATTAGTCTTTTTTATTTCTTCTTGACTTACTTCTTTTTTTTGTGATTTATTTTCTTTTCCATCGATATAAAATTTAAAACTAGGAATTATAAAATCTTTAGTTGGTTCTATTTTATAAGTTTTAGAAAGCTTTTCAGTATAATTTCCATTAATAATTTGTAAAGATCTTGAAGTTCCTAAATCTTGAACTATAAATCCGTCAATTTTATTGAAATTTGGAAACTCAATTGATTTTCCTATTACTTCAAGTTTAAAAATATAAGCTTCTCCTTTTACAAACGTATTAGGTGCATGTAGTATTACATTTGCAAAAACTGTTACATTAAACAAAACAAATATCAATATAGTTATAAATTTTTTCATTAGAATTCCAAAGTACCCTCTATCGCAAAATTAGCTTTTGAATCAAGTTCAGCATGGGATAAAACTGCAACTTGTAATCCAAATTTTTCATAAATTTCTGATACTCTTTTCCTTAAAAGAGGATCAACTACCATAGCAACTTTTGAAAAACCTTTAGCGTCAACAGCTTCTAATAACTCTTTAGTTTTAGTTACGAGATTATTTATTTCAGCAATTGAAAGCATAAGTTGAGAAACACCATGTTGTTCTTGTAGTTTACCTATAAACTGTTGTTCTATCTCAGGTTTTATTGTAATAATATGTAAAATATTATCATTATCTTTAAATCTATCAGTTATAAGTCTAAATAACTTACTTCTTACATGTTCAAGTAATATATCTGGTGCTTTAGTAAATTCTGCAATATCAGCAATTGCTTCAACTATAGTTAAAATATCAACTATTGGGATTTTTTCATGTAATAAATCCTTACAAACCTTTAATAAAGCTCCATAAGAAGTAACTTTCATAGCTTCATCAACTACAATAGGGAAATCTTTTTTAAGTCCATCAACTATATCTACAATATCTTGTCTTGTAATAATATCTTCTGAATGTTTTTTTATTACTTCTGAAATATGAGTAGAGATAATTGTAGGTGCATCAACGACAGTAAAGCCTTTCATTAAAGCATCTTCTTTTTGCTCTTCATCAATCCAAGTAGAAGGTAAATTAAAAACTGGTTCTTTAACATGTAAACCTTTTAATTTTTGATTTCCTACCCCACCCATTGCTAAAAGTTTATTTGTCTCAACTTTTCCTTTAACTAAAGGAATCCTTTTTAAATAAAACTCGTACTCATTTGCAGCTAAATTTGCGTTATCTGAAATTCTAATTTGAGGAATTACAAAACCAAGTTCTGTTGCAATTGTTTTTCTAATAGCTTTAATCTTATCAAGAAGTTCAGAATCACCTTGTACAAGTTGTAAAAGTCTGATCCCAAGTTTAAGCTCAAGAACTTCAAGTTTCATTATATTTTCCATAAGCTGTTTTTCATCAGGAACAGCCATTTTCTTTTTCTGATCTTTTAAAGTATCAATAGATTCATCAGAATCACTAGAAACAACTTTAACAGCTGGTTTAAAGAATCTAGTCATTGCATTATCTCTATCATCTTCAATCATATATACAGCATATCCAACTAAAATTAATAAAAAACCCATAACCATTAAAATTCCAGTAGGGAAACCTGGAACAAATCCAAATAGAAATAATCCCATACCTACTAAAACTAAAGATTTTGAATCTTTAACTAATTGAGCAACTGATTGATTAGCAAATTTATCTTCATCCATATTAGAACGAGTTATTATTATTGCTGTTGCAGTTGAAAGAATTAGTGCTGGTATTTGAGCAACTAATCCATCTCCAATAGTTAAGATAGTATATATCTCACCACTTTGAGCAATAGTCATATCATGTTGAAAAAGACCAATTAATAAACCACCGATTAAATTAACCAATGTAATAATAATACCAGCAATGGCATCACCTTTTACAAACTTAGATGAACCATCCATTGCACCATAAAAATTAGCTTCACTAATTAACTCTTTTCTTCTTACTTGTGCTTCTTTATCATCAATAAACCCAGCATTTAAATCTGCATCAATTGCCATTTGTTTACCAGGCATAGAATCAAGTGTAAATCTTGCAGTAACTTCAGCAACCCTTGTAGCACCTTTTGTTACAACCATAAAGTTAATAAGTACAAGTATAATAAATACAATTATACCAATAACCATATTTCCACCAACTACAAAATCACCAAATGCAGAGATTATTGAAGATACAGCTTCAGGCCCATTATGACCTTCACTTAATATTGATCTTGTTGTTGCAATATTTAAGGATAACCTAAATAACGCTAATATAAGAATTATAGTTGGAAAAGTTGTTAAATCTGCTGGTTTTTGAATATATAAAGATATTAATAATATTAATAAAGCTAATGACAAAGATATAATCAAAAAGAAATCTAAAAATCCCTTTGATAAAGGTACTATTATAATTGTTAATATTGCAACAAAGAGTGCAACAACAAATAAATCTTTTGAAAATATCCTTCGTATGTTCATCTAAAACTTAAAATTCTATCTAATAAAATTAACTAAAGACAATTCACTTGTCTTATTTATTGTTGAATAAAGAGCAGTAAAAGTCAACTCTAATGATTTAGCTTTAACAGCAACTTTAGATAAATCAGCAGCTCCAAGTTCTTGTGATAATATATTTAACTGCGTAATTTTAGATTCAACTTGATCCGTAGATAATTCGAATACTCTATTACGTCCACCAAGTAAGGCATGTCCTACATTTGCAGCCTCAAAAGATTCAGTAATTTCACCTAAGGTTTCTCTCAAAGAACTTAATGCACTCTCAGAACTTACAAATTTTCCTTCATAATCTTTTCCTTCTAAGGCATTTATAATTTTATCCATTACATCAAAAGTACTTGCCTTAGACTCAAATTTTGAACCATCAATATCTGGAATAGTTACACTAAAAGAATTATTTACACCTGTAGTAATAGCCATAGTATTTCTTTCTACAGTATTTCTATTTTCATCATACTGTACTAACTCAGCTGTACTTAGGCTATCAACACTTCCAGGGACTACTACATTATAACTAGTTCCAACGCCAGCTGTTACAGTAATAGTATTACCTGAATCATCTTCTAATTGAGGAACAGAAGTATCTAAAGTCCAAACTTTTCCATTATTATCAATAAGTGGTTGAGATTCATCAAAATTTAAAGTATTTCCAGTATTTGTTACTGGTGAAACTTGTCTCATTTTCCATTCATAATTATCTTGATCAACAACTCTTTCTTCAGGACCAAACTCTAAGTTTTCTCCTTTTAAAGCTGAATCAGAAGAGTACATAAATGTTTCAAAACCACTTACTCCTCTTTCTCTATAAGCTCCATCTTCAACAGCTACTTTTCTTAAAAAACCATCACCTTCATATGATACTTTTCCCGTAGCTTTATCTTGAGTAAAAGGTTTTATTTGAGTATTGGAACCAGCAAAAAGATATTCACCTTCAACATTTTCATTAGCAAGAGAAAAAAGATTCTCTTTTACACCTTTTAAATTAACAGCGATTGATAATTTTGAAACATCATCAGTAGTAGCATTTAAAGCTTTTATTACTTCTGCTTTTACATAAGTTAATAAATTTTTTGCTTCAGCTAAACTCGCATCTGAGGTGTTATTTTGAGCATTAGTTTTTGTAAGTTGAACTTTTATACCTTCATAAACTCTTATTTTATCATCAGTAAATATTTCCCTAGTAAATAAATTAGAATCATCACTACCATATTCTAGTTTTTTTCCAGTACTAAGCTGATAACTAATCTTTTGTTGCTCTTTATTTAAATTATCTAATCTAAATAATGTTTCTTGAGTTGACCTAATCATTGAAATACCCCCTTAAACATAGATACTATTTCATTAAAATTATACTGTTCTTTCATAGTTTGTGTCAAGAAGGCCCTAATTTTATCTTTTTTACTTAGTGCATCATCTAGTTCTGGATCCATTCCTGGTTTATATGCTCCAACACGAACTAAAACTTCATTCTCTTTTATTAATGATAATACCCTTTTTAGCTTTAAAAAATAATTATAATGTTCATCATCTACAACTTTATCCATTACTCTTGATGCTGATTTTAAAATATTAATTGGAGGATAAAAGCCTTGCTCAGTTAAATCTCTTGTTAATACAATATGACCATCTAATATTGATCTACTTTGATCTGATATTGGATCATTTATATCATCTCCATCTACTAAAACTGTAAAAAAAGCCGTAATTGAACCTTTAGAATTATTTCCAGCTCTCTCCATTAATTGAGGTAACAAAGCAAAAACAGAAGGAGGATATCCCCTACTTACAGGAGGTTCTCCTGTACTAAGACCTATTTCCCTTTGTGCCATAGCAAACCTAGTAACAGAATCCATCATAAGTAAAACGTCATGCCCTTTATCCCTAAAAAACTCTGCAATTGCCATAGCTGTAAAAGCTCCATATTTTCTCATTAAAGCTGATTCATCTGAAGTAGCAGCAATAATTATCGTATTTTCTAAATCATTATTTAAATTATAATGTATAAACTCAGGTATCTCACGTCCTCTCTCACCAATTAAAGCAACAACTTTTATCTGAGCATCACAGCCTTTTACTATCATACCCATTAAAGTTGATTTACCAACACCTGAACCTGCGAAGATTCCTACTTTTTGGCCTTTCCCTGATGTTAGCATTGAATCTATTGGTTTAACCCCTGTAGTAAATCTTTCATTAATGATTCCTCTTTCTAAAGCAGGCATAGATAATTTATTAATAGCCGAACTCTCTTCTAACTTCCTAATTTTACCTTTATCATCAATTGGATCTCCAAGAGCATTAACTACTCGACCTAATAAACCGTAGCCTGTTTTTACAGATAATCCTTCTTTTTGTAAATATACTTTATCATGTATTCTAAAACCATCAATAAAAGAAAAAGGAACAATTGTAAAATCAGATGACGTAATAGATGCAACCATTCCTAATACAGTATATAAATGTGCTTGAGATTCGATTTTTACGATATCTCCAACTGCAACTTCTATTCCAACAGCTTTTATAGTTGTAGATGATATATGTCTTATACGACCAAAAGGAATTGCCAGGTTTGAACTGTCAATATTATTTAAAAGTGAATCAATATCCATGTTTACATATCTTCACACATTTTTTTATACAAGCTATTTTTTGTATTTTGCACATTTTTACATTTACTAATAAATTCATCTTTTTTAATCTTATTATCGAAAGAATCATAAATTATTGATAGTTCATAATAAACTTTCACTAATTCATTTGCTTTTATTTTTCTTGAATATTCTAATGCATCGAGAATTAATTTTAGTGCTCTTTGCCTATCATTATTTGTTTTTGCTATTTTAGATAACTCTAATTCTACAAAAGGAGAATAAATATGTGCACTAATCTCATTTTGCTTTTTATATAATTTATTTAAAATAATCTTAGATTCTTTTAAATACTCTTTTTTTATTAAAAATAGATAATATTGGTAATAAAAATCAATTATCATAGGGTTACTTTCATTTTCTTCTATATATTGATTATTATTTAAAGCAAAAGTAAAATATTTATCTAAAGAAATTGGATCATTTATCTCTGTTAAAATTAAAAACTTATATAGAAATTCTGAATTTAAGACCTCTTTATTTCCAACCATAGCAACTTTATAAGAAAAATTCAAGGCTTCATCATATTTTTTTAATGCATATGCCATTCTTTCTAAATATAAATAGATAATGGGATCTCTACTTTTATTAAATGTATCTTTTACCAATAAATATGCTTTTTCATAAGGAACCTCTATTAAACACTCAAAAAATTTGTATTTAATATCTTCATCTTCTATTAGTAATTCTAAAGTTTCATTTCTCGAAGTTTTCAAAGTTTTATTAAGTAAAAAACATTTACCTTGATTTAAATATTGCTTTATAATATCAATATGAACTTCATCAAATATTACATTTACAGATTTATATCCAAATCTTTTTGCAATAGAATTTGATATTTGATTATATATTTTTTTTGATTTTAATATAAATTCGTAGTTTTTATTATCTTTGAGATTTAATAATTCTTGTAATAATACTTTTTGCTTCATTGATTCAGAATTTTTATACTTAATAGAAAGAACTGAAGGTTTTATTTTTCTTTGTCTCATTAAAATTTCATCCAAATACATCTTAGATTTTTTAAAATAAATTCCTTGAGAGTAATCATTTATTATATCTTTATAAAGCTCTTTAGCTTTTAAAAGATATTTATCAGTTTTATCATACATCAACATATATGTATCTGCTAGTTTAAATTTAAAATCTTCAATTGAACTTGGACTTTTACTTCTTTTTAAAAGTTCAAGCAAAATTTCTACTGCAAATTCAGGCATATCTGCTTTAATTAATCTATTGACTTTTTTTAGTGCCAAAAAAGAATCTCTTGCATAATAATCTATATTTTTATTTAAAACTTTTCTTATTAAATCATATGCTTTTTCTCTTTTTTTATCCAAAATATAAACATCAAAAAGTTCGTCTGCTACCAATGTAGCAACCAATACATCTTTTGTCTTTGTTAAAATCTCATATAATATATTTGTAGCACGTACGTAATTTCTTTGATGTTTATATACTTTAGCAAGAAAAATTCTTCCATACGCTTTTGTAACATTATTATCAAAATTATTAATTATAATATTTGCAAAATATTTAGCATCTTTTGATTTATTAATATTTAATTTGAGTTCAACTAATATCATATACGCTCTAGCTAAATCGTTTTCATGAATTTTTGAATTATTAATAGCCTCTTCAAGCTCATTAGAAGCTTCTGTTATAAATCTTTTTGACATTTTCTTTAAAGACAGTTCAGCAAATAAAATTATAATATCAGAATTTAATATTTCGATTTTATTTTCTTTTTTAAATGCTTTAATTTGAGAATAAGCTTCATCAACTCTACCATTTCTTGATAATTCTCTAGCGTACTTAATTATTTCAAATCCCTCTTTAATTTCATTTATCCTTTTTTGGGATATTTGAATTCCTGAAGAGTTTATAAAACCATAATAAAAATCATTTTTTGCGTAGACTAATGATGATAAAAATAATAAAATAAATACTAATTTCAAAAGTTACCTTTTTCTCTTTTTTAACTCATATACATATGAAAAAATCTCAGCTAAAGCTTTGTAAAACTCATTTGGAATCTCTTGATCAATCTCAATTTGATTGTATATTGATCTGGCTAATGCCGGATTTTCAATTATTGGTATATCATTGTCTCTTGCTATGTCTTTTATTTTTAAAGCTATAAAATCAATACCTTTTGCAACAATTTTCGGCGCACTATCAACACTGTTATCATACTTCATAGCAACTGCATAATGTGTCGGATTAGTAATAACTACATCAGCATCAGGTACGTCTGACATCATTCTTTTAGCAGCCATTTGCATTTGAATTTTACGAATTCGTCCTTTTACTTGAGGATCACCATCCATATTTTTAAATTCATCTTTAATCTCTTGTTTACTCATTTTAAGAGATTTAAAATAATAGTGTCTTGTAAAGTAAAAATCTATTATAGCAAAAATTATTATAATTAAAAGTATAGCAGCTAAGAAGTATCCAGTTAATTCAATTATTAAATAAATTGTTGCATGCAATTCTGTATTCATCATTGCCAAAAAAGATTTATAAGTAAACATAAATACTATAAACATCACAATTATAATAATAGTTAATTTAAACGTTAACTTTAAAGCTTCAAGTGCTTTTTTTGGTCCAAAAATTCCTTTCATACCCTTAATAGGATCTAATTTTTGTAAATCAAGTTTCAAAGGATTAACTAAAAAACCAAACTGAGACCAGTTAGTAATAAGTGATAATATAATAACTAAAATAAATAGTGGCATTAAAGAATTTAAAAGTGTCATTATAGTTGTATAACCTATAGTATAAAACACTTGTCCATTCATTTCTTCACCAATAAAATTATAAGTATAAAGCATCATTTTTTTTATTTGACCTAATGCATGGCCTGAAAAAAATAATAAATATAATGATCCAAAGAATAGTATGGCTGCCCCAGTAACTTCCATAGACTTAGGAACATTACCCTCTTTTTTTGCATCTTCTATTTTTTTATCGGTAGGTTCTTCTGTTTTTTCATCTTCATCAGCAGCCATTTATATCTCCAAAATAATTTACTGAAATTTCATTATCATATAATTTGTAAAACTCTCAGTAAATATTTCCATACCTAGAAGAATAAATACAAATATCAATGCAAACTTTAACTGAAAAGTAATAACAAAAGGTGAAAAAGCTGGCATTGATTTTGTTCCATATCCATAATATATATCCATTATAAAACCAATAAAAAATAGAGGTAAGGCAAAGGCAAAAGCAAAAGCAAACATCCTATTTATTTCATCAATTGCAATTTGAATACCATCATAAGAAAAAATATCAAATGTACCAAGATGAATCAATGAAAAACTTTTGACTAACATAACTATTGTCATTTCATACATACCAGTTTCTAAAAAAACCATAAAAGCTATCCAATATAATAAGCTACTAACTAAACCTTCATTAGTTCCAGTAGCTGGATCAAACATATTTGCCATAGATAAAGCTGTAGCATATCCTACAAAATCTCCAATAATCTTAACAGCTGCAAATATAATATTTAAAAAGAATGCAGATATTGCTCCTAAAGTGATTTCAGAAACTAAAGCAGTTAAAAATTCTTCTTGAGAAAAAGCTCCTTGAAGATTAATCAAAGGAAATAAAAAAACTGTCATAAAAAAAGCGAATCCAACCCTAATCGTAGGACTAATTGAAGTATGACCAAAGACTGGCATAAAAGCTACAAATGCAACTAGTCTTGCAAATAATAAAAGAAATTGATAAAGCGTTTCTTCCTGTAATAAGGATATAAGTTCTTGCATTTATAAGTAATTTAGATTTTCGCCAACATCTTTATTATCATTAATAGACTCTAATACATCAGTTGAAGATACATTTTCATTCTTATTTTTATTATTTTCTTCTTGCTTATTAGATGATTGATCTTGATTTCTATCTTGCATATTAAAATCTAATGTAAATGTAGTTTGATTATTGTTAAAATTTTTATTTAATGCATCTTTTAAAGTATTTTGATTATCAACAAATGCCTCTAGAGTATTTGAATTAGACATATTCATACTAATACTTATTCCATTTTCTTTATCATTTTTCATTAAAATAGCAATACTTCCTAATTGAGAAGGAAATAAATTAATTCTAAATGCTGTTACTGGAGGTTTGTAGTTTTGATACATATTTCTAGCAGTATCTGACATCATTGAAGCCATTTGTTGTTGTGCGCCTATAATTCTATTTTGAATAGATAAGGCCAAACTAGGTGACACACTTACATTAGCTATTACTTCATCATTACTTGAAGTTGAAGCAGAGGATATTGTATTTTGAACAGAGTTATTACTATTTGCACTTGATAAAGACAAGTCTATATCTCTTCTAATATTTTTATTAAAAGCAAGTTTATCTAGAAAAGAATCATTATCTTTAGAATTTTTAGCTTTAATATTATCGTTTTGCTGTTCAACATCAACTGAAGCTTTATTCAAGCCTAAATCTAATACTTTAGCACTTTTTTTAATATCTTCTATATTTTTACCCTCATTTACAACTTTAAGTCCTTCACTTTTTGTAGAAAGCATTTGATTATAAATTGAGTTTTTTTGATTACTTAGAAATATATTTGTAACTACATCATTTGATTTTGTATTATTAGCTTGCGTTTGTAAATTATCATTTAAAACACTGTTTTTTGAAACTGTTATTGTATCTTTTGATTTATCTAATAATCTATCCATCAAAGATTTACTTGTTTGTTCCTTATTTGTATTTTTTTCAGAAAGATCATCATTAGAAGATGAAAGTAAATCTTTTTTATTTATATCTATTTTTTGTTCAGGTGACTTACTATTATTTGTATTAAGCTTAGAGAATTCATCTGCAACAAATTCATTTTTAATTTTACTTACCTGATCTTTATTTAAACTATTGTCAAGTTTATTATCTTGTGTTACTTGTGTTTCTTCTTTAGTGATATTGTTTTTTTTGTCAATTGCATTTAAATTTGTTTTCAATTCATTAGATATATTAGAGTTATTTTGTTTTAATTCTTTATTATCTTTTGTAATTTCATTGCTTTCATTTGCAATATTATTTTTACCAGATATATTAATATTACCTTGTTTAGTATCTAAGGATTTCTCACTGAGCTTTTCATTAACAACTTCTTTTGTATTATCAATTTTAGTTTCTACTTTTGAGTTTTTTTCATTGTCAATTGAAGTTAAATCTTTTTTTATATCTTTAGTTGCTAATAATTTATTTTCTTTGTTTGAATCTTCATCAATATTATTTATTTGAGTATTTAATATGCTTTGTGTTTCATTTTTAATTGTAGTCTCTACTTTGTTCTGCGTTTTATTTTGACTTGTAGTCTCTACTTTATTCTCTGTTTTATTTTGACTTGTAGTCTCTACTTTATTCTCTGCTTCATTTTTAGCTATATTTTCTGTTTTATTTTGATTTGTATTCTCTAGTTTATTTTCTGTTTTATTTTCTGTTTTATTTTGATTTGTATTCTCTAGTTTATTTTCTGTTTTATTTTCTGTTTTTGTATCTTTAGCATCTTCTTTTAGCATTGTTTTTGATTCAGCTATTAGTTTATCTAAAAGAGAACTTGGTTTATTTTTATTTTCTTCAACTGTTTTTACATCATCTTTTTTATTATTTAAGTTACTATTAGCTAATAAATCTTTTTCTTCAGAACTTATTATTTTTACATCTTTTTTAGATTCTAAGATAATTCTATCTAATAATGAATTAGGTGTTTGTTTTCTTATAATTGATTCTTGTGGTTCTGTGATTTTTTTTGATTCACTATTTTTTGATTCTTCAAGTTCTTTTTTTATTGAAGTTTTAGTTTCTAATTTATCTTTTGATTGATCTAAATTTATAGTTTTTGTATTCACTTCTTTTTTAGAATTAGATTTGTCTTTAATTTCACTATCTGTATCTTTTAAAACAGTTTTTTTTGTAGTTTCTTGATTGTCATCTTTGTTAGAAGTTTTAGCCTCAACTTCCTTTTGATTCTTTATTACTAAACTATCAAATAAAGATATACCTTCTTTTTTCGTACCCTTATCTTTTACATTGGTACTATTATTACTAGAATCAACATTTTTACTAAGTGATAATAAATCAATATCTTGTTTCATAAATTACGCTTTTAATATATCTAATGTCTTTGTATCAATATTCTTATGAGTATTAAAAGTAGCAACATTAGCTTCATACGAACGCATCGCCTCAATTAAGTCAACCATCTCTACAACGGGATTAATATTTGGATATGCAACATAACCATCTTCATTCGCATCAGGATGAGCTGGTTCAAATCTCATTACAGGATTAGAGTTATCTTCTACTATAGATTTTACACCAACCCCTCTTAAAGAAGAATCAGAATTTTTATCTACTCTTTGTTCTGAATTAATACTATTTGTCTTTTTACTCTCTTGTAAGAGAACTTCTTCAAATACTACATTTTGTTTTTTATAAGGTCCCCCATCAGCGGTATGAGTAGTCTTTGCATTAGCAATATTTGCACTTACTACATTTATTCTAGTTCTTTGCGCACTCATTCCAGAAGTTGCTAAATTATATCCGTCAAAAAAACCCATTTTAAACTCCTAAAATTATACTTGCATACGCATTACTTCTTTATATGCGTTAACAGCCTTATTTTTAACTTCTAAGGCAAGTTTTAAAGAAAGCTCAGCTTCTTCTATTTTTTGAACTGCTTCTTGAAGGTTTTTAACATTGCCAGTTGCAATTCCTTCCATAGCCTTATAACCTTCTACTTGTGTTTTATTAACTTCAGATATTGCACCTTTAAGCATATTATCAAAGGTATTATCATTTTGTTTAGATACTTGATTATTTTGTTTATTTGATATTGGACTTATAGAATCCGTAATAGATGAAATATTCATTTAATATCCTTATTTTTGCTAACTATTAACTTGAGCTTCTTTCACACCCAATTCCGACAGCATAGCTTCTATCTTTTCTTCATTATATTTAAAATCTAGTTCTTCTCTTTTATTATCTAAATTAAAAAGTAATATAATTAAAGATAACATCATATTTGAAATTCCTTTTAAAATTATTGTTATTCCAATAATTCCTATAATCATCTCCATAGGTGTATATAAATCTGCATTAACAACAAAAAAAATTAATGTAGCAAAAAACCCAGTAGCTATGTATAATCTAAAAATACCACTGTTTATCACATTTTGCGAAAATTTTTCAACTATCATAATTTTCCTATGCTATGTAAAAAAAAATTAAATGTACTTATGCACACATACAAACCTTATTTAATATTAATAAGTAATGAATCTATAAGTTTTTGCAGTTCAAGAGTAATATCATCACTTGCAAATTCATGAGCAAATAATTTCCTAAGCCTTGAAGTAGTAGAAATATTTGCAGATGTCGAAACATTACCTAAATATTTTACCATAAAATTTTTATTTAATCTATTGTTTTTAGCCAAATTTACTAAAGAATTAGTAATAGTATCTCCAATTTGGTAATTTTTCGTATGATTAAAACATAATAATAATTTTTCTTTCTTTATTGAAAGCATTTTCATTAAAGCATACACGTCAGTTAAGGCTGAAGGATCAGTTGTAGTAACAGCCAAAACATTATTTGATATTGATAAAAACTCTTGAACATATTCATTTAATCCAGCGCCTGTATCAATTAAAACAAAATCATAAATATTTAGACTTTTTAAATCATCAACAATTCTTGTTAGGACTAATGAGTTTTTTAAATTTGCATATCTATATCCACTTTTTCCAGCTATTAAGGAAATATTATCAAATCTTGTGTTGCTAATTACTTCACTTATTGTGTTTCTACCTTCTACATAATCAAATAAAGTTAATTTTGGTTTTATATCAAATAAAACTTGCATATTAGCAAGTCCTATGTCAGCATCAATAACAGCAATTTTAAAACCTCGTTTTGATAATAAATAAGATATATTTGCAGTAAAAGTTGACTTTCCTACTCCACCTTTTCCAGAGGTTATTGTTATTATTCTAGTTTTTGATATATGTTCTGTCTTTTTCGTTAAATTAATTAATTTACTAGCTTGAGAAGAGATGGCATTAAACAATGATTATCTCCTTATACAAAGATTATTCATAAAGCAATCAATTAAAAAACTGGAATCTGAAACTATTAAATCATCAGGAACATTTTGCCCTATCGAAAAATAAGTAATAGATTTTTTTGTAGTATGAGCAAATGATATTAAATTTCCAAAACTTTTTGTTTCATCTAATTTAGTAAATGTTAAATAATCAATATTTAATCTAGAATAATTAGTATATATATCTATTAAATCACTATGTTTTACATTTGCAGGAAGTACTAAAACTTTTTCTATTGGCAACTCATTTACTTTTTCTTGATATTCATTTATCAGTTCTATTTTATCTACGTCATATTGAGAAGATCCAGCTGTATCTATAAAAATATAATTACAATCCTTTAATCTTAAAAGAGCCTCAGCTAAATCTTCAGGTTTCTTTACAACTTCTAAAGGTAATCTCATTATATTTGTATACGCTTGAAGCTGCTCAATTGCACCTACTCTAAATGAATCTAAAGTAACAATTCCAACTTTATAGTTTTGACCTAATTTATAAGCATATCTAGCAGCTAATTTTGCAATCGTTGTAGTCTTACCAACTCCTGTTGGTCCAACCATCATAATAATTTTTCGTTGATGTTTCCTTAATGGAACTTCTTGTTTAATTGGAATAATTCTTCTTAAAACAAGTTTAAAAAAATCATTGACTTTTTTTGGATTTGATTTTAAGGCAACAGGAAGTTGCTTAATTGTTTTTTTCATTATAGTATAGGTCATCTCTTGATCGAACTCATTTCGCTCAAAGAGAGTATAAATATCAATAAATTCTGGAGGTATTGTTAAATCATAAAGTTGACTTTTTGGATCCCATAGAGTTTTTTGTACCTGCATTATGGCATCTTGCATTTTTAGAATTTCTTCTTTAAAATCATAAAACTTAGCTTCAACTTTTGGTTTTGATGAAGTATTAGAGCTTACAATTTTTTTTGTATGCTTAAGTTCTTTATGCTCATCTTCTAAAGCAACTACAATTTCATACATATCTTTATTGCCATCTTGAATACTAGATACTTTTTTAGTTGATATTACAATAGCTTCTTCTCCACACTCTTCTTGCGCATGTCTTAACGCAATAGTTGGTGTTTCTCCTAAAAAAGAAAGCATATTCATTTTAATCTTCCATCTTTATATATTTTTTCAATTTTTCCGTCATCTCTTTTTATTTTAATATATTTATCATTTTCAAAAATAATTTTGCCACTTTTTTCTATTTCTATTGAACCAAAATTAAATAAAACTGATTTTTTTGTATAAAGCTTAATATCTTTTTGACAAAGAATGCTATCTTTCTTTAAATAACGAGTAGCCACAAATTTATTATTATTAAAATCATCAACTGTTACAGGAATACATAATTTTTTCACATTTGGAACTTCTATTTTGTAAAGCTCTTTTGTTGAAATAATTTCATTATAATTTATTTTTGTTTTTGTTTTTATAACCTCTATTGAATACAAATTAATAGTGCAAAAGAGAATAAAAAAAAAACTTCTAAGCCTTAACATGAAATAAGTTTCCTCCGTTTTTTTCAGTCAAATCATCTACAATATCTTTATACATTTGCTGTATAGGCTGAACTATAAATGCTAGTTTTTTGTTTAATTCATATAATTCTTTTAACTCTTTTTCTAAATTATCTACTTTATCTCTATATATATTTACATCAACACCATTTTGCATTTGAGATACAAGTTCTTCATTTAATCTTTTTTTGTAGTCAAATATTTGTTCAATAAGTTCTTGCTTTGATTCATTTCTACTCAAAAGTTCTTCATGTTTAGCTTTTTTTATATCTTCTATATCATTTTTTATATAAGATTGCATTTTAGTTACTAACTGCGTCATATCATTTATAATACTTTCTATCATGTTAACTTCTTTCTTATTTTTTACGTTCACTTAAAAAATTATACAACAAATCACTTATTCCTACTGTACCTGTTGATTCTTTTGAAATGGCATCGGTATACATACTTTTTATAATATCAGAACCACTTCCTTCTCCAGCTATTTTAGTGCTTTTTAGAGATATATCTAATAATTGTTGCATAAAAAAAGACTCAAAATCATCACTAACTTTTCGTAATGCATCATCTTCTAAATTAGAAGTATTGATTTTTTTATAATCTTTTACAGGGTTAGATTTTATATTATTAATATCTACAAAATTTGTATTAAGTTCCATAATTACTCCAATCTATCAAAGAAGCTCTCTTCTTCAAGAATGCTTTCTTTATTACTTTCAGCAAAAAACTTCATTTCAACTCTTCTATTATCAGAAGAATTATCACTCTTAGGATGAAACGAAGAAAAAGCAGACACTTTTAATGTACTAGGATCTATTCTATTTTTTATCAACTCTTTAACTACTGAAATAGAACGTAAAGCTGATATATCCCAATTATCTCTAGGAATAGTAGCATTAGAATATCTATTTGATGACGTATGACCAATAATTTCAATGTTAAAAGATTCTGGCATAGTTCTTATAACTCTCGCAATTTTAGAAATAAATCTTTTTGCATGAATATTAGACAATTCGTATTTTCCTTCATCAAACATAATAGTTGACGGAATATCTAAGGTAAATTCATTTTTACCTCTTTCAAGTTGTATCTGTTCACTCTCTTTAGTATTTAAATCATTCATTTGTTCAACTAACTCGGATACTTGTTCAAGAGACTCCTCTAATGCTTGTTCAGAAGAGTCAGTATCATCATCTTGGGAATTACTATTCTCAGTTGAATACATATCAGATTGGGTTTGAACATCTGTAGAGGCATCAATAAATCCCATAGCTTTTTTCATTACATCAAAATATTCTTCAACTTTCTTTTTATCCATAACTGCCATTGATAATAAAAGAATAAAAAATGTCAAAAGAAGAGACATCAAATCACCAAATTGTACTAGCCAACCAGGTAAACATTTAGGACACTCAGGACATTTCTTTTTTGCCATAATAATCTATTCTGCTACATCTACTAAAATTGAGTTAAGTTGCATTTTAATATTACCAATCGACTCTTCTGCTGCAATCATATATGAACCTAAAATAATTACTTCACAAGCAACAACTTCTTTTGCATGTTTTTGAGCTAGTTTACTTTCTATGATTCCACCAAAAAGTGTACCAATTAATGCACCATACATTGTAGTAAGTAAGGCTACGGCCATAGCTGGACCAACGGCAGCTGGATCTGAAAGATTTGCAAGCATTGCAACAAGACCAACAAGTGTACCAATCATACCCATAGCTCCCGAAGTACCACCTACATTACCAAATAAACCAATCATAGTATTATGTCTTTTTTCCATATGTTCTAATTTAGTCTCTAACAATGGTTGCAATGTTTCAGCTTTTGTACCATCTACAAGTAATTGAAAAGCTTCCTTAAAAAAAGGATTAGTCTCTTGTGTTACCTTTTGTTCAATGTGCATTACACCATGTTTTTTTATCTCAGTTGCATAAAATGTAATTTTTTCAACTAATTCAGGTAAAGGCTCAACACTAACTTCATTGAATGCAACTTTCATAGCCGGAGTAAATCGTTTTAAATCTGAAGCCTCATATTGCCCAGAAGTAACAGCTATTGTTCCTCCTACAACTATAATAACAGAAGGGATATCAATATAAGGTCCAAATCCTACTCCACCTAATATAATGGCTAAGGCTACTAGTCCCCAACCTCCACCTAAGCCACCTGCAGTACTTTTATCCATAGTTTTATAATCCTAGTTGGTTCAATTTTAAAGAACCATTACCAATACTTTTAATTTTTAAACCAAACTTACCTTCAACAATAACAGCTTCACCTTCGCCAATTTTTATACCATTTATTAAAATTTCTAGAGGTTCATTAACCATTTGTTCTAATTCAATAATCTCACCTATATCCCATCTTAATATATCTTTTAAAAGGAAATTCTTTGTACCTAATCTAACACTTAATTTTAACTTAATATTATATAAAAGTTGTAAGTTTTGTGAAGCTTCTTCAGACAATAAAGAATTCGTTCCTAATTCAGGAGATTGAATCGAAGCACTATTACTAGCAGGTACACTTGTACTTTGACTAGCTTGAGGAGCTTCTTGTTCTTCAGAACTTGATGAACCTGTTATTTGAGAAAAATACGGTATAACAATATCGTCAAAACTTATATAAATAGGTAATTTTTCACTATCTAATGATACATCTAAAAAATATTTTTTTCCAGAATCACCTATATCTTTAAAATCTTTTATACTAGAACCTTTTAGTTCAGATTTCATAGATGTAACATCGGGAAAAGATTGAGCATTAACAGCTGTTGTTATACTACCGCATATGTTTGATACTATTTCATTAACTGCATCCGCAATTTCATCATCAATATGTTCTTTTAAATCTCCCATACCACCGAGCATATAATACTCAAACTTTGTAGCCGTAATAGTTGGAATAAAGAAATTCCACGTAGATGAAATGTTTGCAAAATCAAATTTTACAGACACGTCAATACACTGAGAATCATCTAAACTATCTAAATCAAGTTCACTAACAGAGTCAATTGTTGAACTCTTAGAAAGTAACTGTTCTAAAGTATTAGCTAATTCATCTTTTAAAAAACTTGATAAGTCTGATGCCAAAAAAACAACCTTTTTTTATAATTTAATTTTTAAGATTCTTTAAGTGATTTTTCCATATCACTTAAAATTTGTGCTTTTATTCTCATCATATCTTCTGTTGGATATTTATATTCAGCATCACCTCTAGTAACTTTTACAAAAAAATCTTTTGAGGTTTTGTTATATCCGAACCTTACATTATCTAATATTACTTCATTAAGATCAATATCTTGGACATTACCTGCTGCTTTTTTATGTTGCTCATTTTGAATTATTTTTTCATTGTTATCAACTTCTTTAACAGCTTTAACTTTTTCAACATTATTAACTTGGGCATTTTCTATATCAGCAATTCTTCCTATTTCCATAAGAGCCTCCTTTTTAAAGTATATAGTTGTATTTATTATAGCAAAAAAAAATTAAATTATAAGTTTATTATTCTATAAGAAATAAAAATTATATTTAGGATTACAATGATTCAAGCAAAGAATCTAAATTAATAAGTCTAAAATCAATTAAGGTATCTTTATATGGTTGCTTTAAATATTGTAATGCACCATTTAACTTTAAGTCTTGAATTAACTGTACACCTGTTAAGAAATCTGCACCATTGTCATTTAAAATAACTTTTATTAATGAAATTTGCAATGAAGCTTCATTATATTTTTCTAGTTCTAATAAAGCAGCTACGATTAGGTACATGGTATATTTGTCTTCAAGCTTAAAATCTTTTTGAAGTTTTTCTAAGATTGTCATTGTTTGTTGTGCTTTATTATTATATAAGTATTTTAAAGCTTTAGTTCTTAAATAAGATGGGTTATTATTTCCATGCATTAAAAAATTAGCTTTTTCAAATAATCCAATTGCTTTTAATAAATCTATATAAAAATTAGTTACAAAAAGTGGAGCATTTAAAAAATTATTATTTATATCTAAAGGTATATTATCTTGAATTCTCGCAAAATAAGTATAATCAGACTCATCTTTTTTTCTTATTGAAAGCTTCATTAAGTATACAAGAGGATCTTTATAATGTTCTTTAAATAAGGGATGTGTACTAGTTATTTTATTAGTATCTAATTTTTCTAAATAATCTAACGATTTATAAAATATAGTTTTTTCATATGATTTAGCTTCTGTAGTGACTTTATAACTCTTATTAATAAAAATATTAAAAATTTTTTCTCCAAAATATTTATACATTCCATTTTTAGATTTTAAATTTTTTTCTATATAGCTATAGTCTTTTAACTTTTTATTAATTTTATTTGCGGAAATAATTGTCATTACTGAGTATAATTTATTACCTGGGTTTAGTTTATAGGCTTTAGAGAAATATTTATAGGCATTATGAAAATCATTTATTTGAGCATAACATAAAGCTAAATTATAATAAACATATGAGTTGCTATCTTCTTTTATAAATGACTTTAATTTAATAACTCTTAAAATTGGATCATCTTGTATGATCTCAATAAATTTCGCATTATAAGAAACCATCTGTTCCAAGCTAGTTATATTTTGTTTATCTTTAAAAATAAACCCTTTAGAGAGATCATATAGTATTTCTTCATTATCAGAGAATATAAAAGGTGCAAAATAGAACACAAAATTAATTTTTCTATCTAAATCAAATTTAGTAACAAATTTTAAATATTCTTTTGAAGTAAACTTATTTTTATTAAAATATATTTGTAAAGGCAACTCCAAATTAACATTAAAGTTATCTTTTCTTTTATTAATCTCTTTTATATGATCTTTTAGTTTTTCTAATTGATTAGATTTTAAATCTCTATAAACCATTAACCATAATATTTGATCTATTTTTTTTTGATTAAATGTTTTTTCTTTTGATAGTTCTAAAAACAGCTCTGCTTTCTTATAATCTTTTATCTTTAAGTATAAAATAGCTTTTTTCAAATTCATAGGAAATTTCATCGAATCTAAAATTTTTAAAGCTTTTTCATAATTTTTCAATAATATATATGTATCTACTAATATTCTTTTAGAATGTTCCGATATTTTTTTATATTTTTTTGTTATATTAACAATTTTTTCTAAATATTTTTTATCATTTTTTATTTCATAAAGATAATAACATGATGCTAAATATGAATAAGTATTTAAAAATGAAGCTTCATTATAATTATATATATTTTCTAAATATAATAATGCATTTTTATATTGTTTAAGTTTATAATATGCAATTCCTATATTTAAAAAAGAAGGTACTTTTATAATTTTAGAAGTATTTTTAAGTATTATTATTGCTTTTTTGTACTCTTCTTGTTCTAATAGTAATATGGCTTTATTAAATTCAACTTGAAGTTTGAATTTTTCTTGATTCTTTTTTAATTGATCATATTTAAACAATATTTCTGGTTGAGAATCTATTAGATCTTGTTTAGCAAATAAAGATATTGAAAAAATTAAAATTGATATTAGTAAAACAATATTTCTCAAAACTTTCCTATACCATTGTATTTACTTGAGCGTAAAGTTCTTCAGCTCTTAATTCTAAATTTTCAACTTGATGTTTTAACTCAGTATTCTCTAATCTTATCTTTTGTAAATCATCACGAGCAACTTGTAAACTTTCTTGATTGTTCTTTAAAGTTCCAGAACTTATTTGAACTTGTTTTTCATATCTATCAATAAGAGTTTGAAGTCTAATATTCTCTTCATGAATAATATTTTTCTCTTCATTTACTTTTCTATACAAAGACTTATATACATTAGTACTAGAAAAGAAATATAATAGTAATATTCCTATAATTGTCATTAATAAAAAATTATCCAATTTAATCCTCTAAAATTAAAATAAGAGGAAAGACCTCTTATTTTTTATTATCTTTTTAAGTTAATCAGTGTATTAAGTAACTGATCTGATGTAGTAATTGATTTTGCATTTGCTTCAAATGCTCTTTGAAATACCATTAAGTTAACTAAACTTTCTGATAAATCTGCTGTCGAAAGTTCAAGTGTTTGACCTTCAATTTTAGCTGTTTTATCATTGTTTAGATTATATATTGGTTCGCCAGAGTCATTTGTTTTTGCAAGTAAATTATCACCACTTGGATCTAAACCTCTATTATTATTAAATAAAGCTATTGAGACTTGACCTATGGCAAAATCTGCACCATCTTGTTTCATAGTAATTAAACCAGTACTGTCAACTGAAAACTCTCCAAATGCTGAGTCAGATATCCCTAAAGTGTCAAGTTTAAGTTGCAAAGAAGATTGCGTTGTTGATTGATCAATTGTATTAATTAATTCAATAAATTCAGCCCCTGCTCCTTGTCTACCACTGTAATCATTATTTTTATCAATAGGAGCAGTGCTTCCTGTCATTTGCAATGAACTTGCAGTAAAATTTCCATTTGAAGAAACAATCTTAATATCGCCATTAGCTTCTAAAGTCGCAGTTAAATCAGGATCTGACGAGGTAATAGCATTAGCAATAGTCTCTTTATCAGATGGGGCAACTATATTTATAGTTTTTTCTCCTGCTCCAAGGTTATATGTATAGGTATATTCGTTAATACTATTAGGATCACCTGCTGTTGCAATATCTGCGGTAGCAAAAGTTGAATTAACCGTCGCATTAGTTCCAGCAATTGCAGCTGTTTCAGCTATATTATATTTCATACTAGAATTATACTCAACATCAAAATTTTTATCTGTTGTTTCAATAACCAAATGTCCATTAATATTTTTTGCAACAATGTAATCAGAAAGTTCATAAGAACTCGTAGTAGCAGTATTACCTTTATCATTTAAATAAGAATATGCAGTAGTACCATTAATTGCGTCAACCATAGCATCTATTGTATTTATACCTGTCATAGAAATAGAATATGGAGTATCTGGAGTAGTAGAACTATTTCCAGGAACTGGTACTGATTTACCTGAAGCTTTATCATAAATATTAATTGCATATGTAAATTCTGTAGCAGTAGGAATTCCTAAATCAGTAATACTATAAACATCTTGTTGTTTCCCTGTAATCGCTTCAGATAAGGCATCCCTAGCACTTACTAAAGCTCCAACCCCTGTACCTGAAACAGCAGGAGTTCCAGTTTGAAAAGCACCAGCAACTGAATTATTACCTGAAACTTCCGCAACTTCAGTAATAGTAAAACTTTTTCCAGGAATTAATGATTCTATTTGAATAATACCTTTAATCATATCAGCATTTTTTGTTGAAAGAGTAAAGCTATCTCCATCTTCTAATACATCATTTGTTCCTCCTGTTGACTCACTTGCCATATAAGCTCGTAATCCAGGAATTTCAGAAATTTTATCAGCTAGTGCTTTATAAGTTGCAATTCTACTTGCCATTTTATGATCAGTATCATCAACTCCACCACTTGAATTTAAATTCTCAGTAGTAGTTACAGATACATAATTTTGCGAATATTTAGTACCATCTATAAAAACATATATTTGATCACCTTCTTTAGATATAAGACCATTATCTGGACCAGTTAAAGAAGAATAAGATTTAAAATTTATTTGTGAAATTTGTGCAGTTGAACTTGCACTTCCACCATCTGGTTCATTTTTTAATTTATTTAACCAAGAAGAGTAATCTGATACTAAAGCTTCAACATCTGAAATTTTTGCAGATTTACTTTTTGCACCTGCACCTTCAAAGACTTTAGAAGAATCAGCTTGTGCAATTTGAGCATAATCAGTTGATTTAGCTGTAATAGTTTCTATATAATTTGAATGTTGAACAACTTTTGAAGTTAATAATTTTGAATAATCACTAGTAAACATTTCTACATTTGGATTTGTACTTGTTACATCATTAGCAGTATCAATTGAACGCATAGCCCAACCTTGTACTTCATTTCCTGCTGCATCTTGTAAAGTACCATTATCACCCATCCTAAAATTTCCAGCTCTTGTAAATAAAGTTTCAGCTGAACCACTTGAACGGGTATTTAAAACTGTAAAAAATCCATCACCACTTAGTGCCATATCATAATCAACACCAGTTAGTTTAAGATTTCCTTGTACATATAATTTTTCAGCATCAAGTATTTTTGAACCTTTACCTATTCTATCTTGATACATTTGATCTGCAAAAGATATTCTAGAGGCTTTATACCCTACTGTATTTACATTCGCTATATTATGAGACTCATTATCTAATGCGCTCTGATGAGACGCTAATCCTGAAATCCCTGTCCATAATGCTCCAATCATTATTTATCCTTTTAGATAAATTTTTAAACACTTTCATGTTCAAATATTAATGCTTATTTAATACATTAAGCACTGATATTTAAGCATATACAGTTAAATTATTTTTTCAACTGTATTGCTGTTTTTAAAAATTCGTCAGATGTTGTAATTGATTTTGAACTTGCTTCAAACCCTCTTTGAAATACCATCAAATCAACTAAACTATCTCCTAGATTAGTATTACTAAGTTCTAAAGAGCCTCCTACTAAAGTATTAGTAGAATTTGCATTTTTAGCTTCTCCTGTTTTAGGACCTATTGAGAAAAGATTATTACCTTGAGGATTTAAAGATTCGGGATTTGAGAAATTAGCAGTTTCAACTTTACCAACTAAAAATTTATTATCTCCATCTTTAGAATAAATAACACCATCTTCTATAGATAGATTTCCAAATACATTTTCAGAGATGCCTAAACTATTTAACCTTAATTGCATTGATCCAATACCTGTTAAATTAGCATCTGCATTTCCAATAAAATGTGTCATTTCAATAAATTTTGCATCTGCATTTTCTATAGCAGTTTTTAAAGCATCTCTTGAGCTATGTACCATTGCAATTCCAGACCCAGTTTGAGGGGCAGTAGTTTCTAATATTCCATAACCACTTTTATTTATTGCAGGAGAAGTAAAAGAATTATCTTTTCCAGGAACCAAAGAGTTTATTGTTAATAGACCCATATTATCAACATTTCCTGTTAATCCTTTTGTATTAGATAATTTATCTGCAAATAAATTCATTGTAGTTTGCGCATCTGTTTGGAAATATTGTCTAACTAAACTATTATCTACATATAATTCAATATAAGAATCATCACTATTAAGTTTTGTACTAAAATCAGCAAAATCAACTTGAATTACTTGAGAACTTGAAGCTATACTAGCAGCATCAGGATTTGAATTATATAAAGATAATTTATTATTATAGTCAGTCATTAAAATGTCAATATCAGCAATTTTACCACCTGCTGTTTTAAATCCACTACCAGATACTCCACTATCAACAGCACTTTTAGAATAATCTGTTGACTTAGCATTAATTGTTTGTAAAAATGTATTCGCAGTTATAGATTCTGATGAAATAGACAAAGAATAATTATTGTCATATTGAGTTGTTCCATCACTACTTACAATATTAGTCATATTAGTTGGACTTCCTAATATTTTTTCACCATTAACTGTTTCTAATGTTCCATCCGTTCCAATTTTAAAATTTCCAGCTCTCGTATAATACCTTTCATTATTAACACTATCATTTACTATAAAAAACCCATTTCCTTCAATAGCCACATCTAAATTTTTATTAGTAATTTTTAATGTACCTTGTTCAAAATTTTTCTGAACTGATTGAACATTAACCCCTTTTCCATAACTATTTTGATACATTAAGTCTTGAAAAGATATAACATCTTTTTTATGTGCAACCGTATTTGAGTTTGTTACATTATTAGATTGAGTTGTCAATGCTCTTTCAAAAGTATTTAATCCCGTAACTCCATTCCATAGTCCACTAATCATAAAAAACTCCTAAAATATTTTAGTTATACTGCTAAAAGGTATACTAACTAACTTATCTGAATACACCGGTAATACCTCACCTTCCATTTTATATCCAGAGTCTTTAATTATTTCATTATTTGTATCTAAAATAACAGGTTTCCCATCATCAGTTATTACTTCTCCTGGATTTTTAAGTGCTACATTTTTACCAGTTGTATTTCCCTCTGAATCTAAAATTTCACCTTTTACATTATATACAATTCTTTTTCCATCTGAATCTAGTACTTGATCTTCAACATATAAAATTTGTTGTGCTTTTACATTTACTTCGCCATCTACATTTTCAACAGACCTCACAGTATATGCTTTATTTACACCATTTTGACCTAGGTTTCCATCTTCAACATTTTTACCAATAACATTAGCAGCATTAGATAAGGCTGATTGAGAAAAGCTCTTAGTTAATGATTCCATTGTTGCAATTGTTTGTAAATTAGTCTCAATTGAAGACATTTGCATTTGAGTATCAAGCATTCGTTGAGAATCCATTGGCTTAGTTGGATCTTGCATTTTAAGCTCTTCAATCATAAGTTTAAGAAAATCCTGATTTGTTAATTGATCATTACTAATTGATGTAGTGTAAGAATTTCCATCAATTCCTCTACCTGAATTTATATTTACATTATCTACTGACATTTAAAACTCCTATATCATTCCCTCTTCAAAGAAATATCTAACAACATTATCAGAATCCATTGCATCTTGAACTCTAACTGCAAGTTTTTCTTCAATTACTATAATATCTCCCGTACCAATAATTCTTTGGTTAACGTAAATATCTCCACCAGTCCCCGCTGCTTTTTCTAAAGATATTATATCTCCTATACCTAGTTCTAAGAATTCACTAACTGAAATCTCCGTACTTCCTAGCATTACGTCAACAACTATTCTAGTGTCAACTAATAAATCATAATCTCTTTCGCTAATTTCCATAATAATACTTTTTCATAAGTTTCTAAATTATATCACAAAATTACAAGATTTTATATAACAGAATCAAGTGATTCTAACATTGAACTTACTTTTGCTTCAATATTTCCATCAAAATTTCCTAAATCACTGGCGATAACTACGCCACCTGCAGTAACATTAACATCTTCAACTAACTCAATAAAGTTTTCTAAATTTAAATCATTTTTTAAAATCTCGTAATCTTTTGGATTAAGATGTATTTTAACTTTTGCAGCACCTTTTATTTTTTCCAAAAGATGAGTAATAGTCTGTTTAGCTATTAAAGATGAATTTTCACCTATTTCAATTGAGATTATTTTTTGAGCTATTGATATAGATGTTTTTAATAACTTAGATTCCATTTGAAAAGTTGCTTGTTCAAAAAAGTTAGCGTAATTTTTTAAATCTTTTATTGCTTGAACAACTTGAGCATCAATTTCCTTTCCATTCATTCCATTATTTTCTAATATCGTTATTTTTTCGCCTAGTTGACTAACAGAAGAAGAAAGCGCTCGTATTTCATTTAACATAGGATCAACATTACCATTTATTTCTCTATCATTTAATACTACTTGAGCATTCGAATTTGATATTTGATTAGAATCATTACTCCCTTTATTTATAAATGTTCCTAATTGATAATCTTCTACATTATCATTTTTACTAACTATTTTTGCACTGGCATAAACATTATTTTTATTCATTATTCTTCCATCTCTCTATCTATTACACCCTCTTCAATCATTTTCTGTGCAACATCCAACATTTTTCTTTGTGCAGCTTCAATATCTTTTATTTTAACTTTTGTAAGCATCTCAAACTCTTCTTTAAACCTATCAGAAGCTCTAGAAGACATTGAACTAGTAACTTTTTCCATATCCTCTTCAGTTGCATTTTTCATAGCAACTGCAACATCTGCGGTATCTACATTTTGTAATATTTTCATAATATATTCAGAATCTAAATTTAATAAATCTTCAAATACAAACATGTTTTCTTTAATTTTTGTAGCTAATGAAGTATCTACTCCATTAATATTTTTAAGGATATCTTGAGATTTGGGACCTAATCTATTTAACATATCAGCAACAACTTTTACTCCACCTACATCAACAATAGATGATAATAATGATTCAAGCTTCTTTTCTAATACTTCAGAAATTGTTCGTACAACGTCAGGAGAAACATCTTTAATTGTAGCCATTTGCATTGTAACTTTTACTTTTATATCTTCTTCAAGTTGCATTAGTACATCGGCAGCTTTAGGAGCTTCCATATGAGATAAAATAACTGCAATAGTTTGAGGAGATTCATCTTTTATAAAATCTGATAATTGTTTTGGATTAATTGCATCTAAATAAGAAAAAGATTGAGCAGCTAGTTTCATTTTAGATAATTTAGCTAAAACTTCATCTGCCTCACCTTTTCCTAAAGATTTATATAAAATATCTTTTGCATAATCATATCCACCTGAACTAATGAAACTTTTTGAACGAGTAAATAAATGAAATTCCTCAAGTAGCGCTAAAGAAGTGTCCTTATCAATTGCATTAATTAATGTAACAGATGTTGAAATCTCTTCAACAATGTTTTTAGGTAAATGTTGAAAAATTTTTACAGTTGCTTCTTCTCCTAATAAAACGCAGAAATTAGCAACCTTTTCATGCATAGACATACCTTTTAATATTTCATTATCAGCCAATATATTATCCTCTATTGAAATTTACTACTACCCTCAGATAAGAGTAATTCTATCATTCTTGCTACTTCTTCTGGATTATCACTAATCTCTTTGTCAATAGCTTCTATAAGTACTTCATATTTTGCTGCACTCTCTTCATCTAAACCTTCTATATTATTCATTATTTGACTTTTGACTTTTGCTTTTAGTCTACCTTGAGCAGTAGTTGCATCAAATTCATTTTCATAGTCAGTCATAAATCCATCCATTATATCCGAATCAATAGGATTACCACTTTCATCTAATTTTTTATTATCTCCACCCTTTTCACCTATTATAACAACTTCATGATTAACAATAAATTTTTTATAAAAAACAAATAATAATACGGCAGCTATTAAATATTGAAAATATTCACTAAAATCTCTCAATATTGATTTAAGCATAGCTAATGTATCAACACTGCTTTCTTGGGTGTTTGATTCGGATTGAACAACATTTCCATTTTCATCAACTTTTGTTTCAGATCCAACTAAAGGAGTTACACCAATAAACTTAAAGTCTTTTACAGTAATTTTATCTCCTCTAGTATTATCAAATCCAATTGCATCTTGCACAATAGATTCCATTGAAGATAGAAACTCATCTTTATTCTCTACATCTTTTAAAATTGAAGAATCAAAAGTAACTGCAGCACTAACTTTTTTTACTTGAGAATAATTATTACTTTTTTCATCAATTATCTTTTTAGAAATTTCATAATTTGTTATATTTTTTGCTGTTTCATTATTTGATTTAGAAGCACCACTTGTTGCTGCACCATCTGGTGTTTCAATATTATTTTCAACTCCAGCTGTACCCCCTACACCATTTGCACTACCAGTAGAAGACGAATTACTTTCTGTCGTTTGTTGACTTCTAATTGTTCCTTCAGGGTCATATATTTCTTCTTGAATATGACGTTTTTTAAAATCTAGTTGTAAATTAACTCTTGCTACAACTCTACCTTTTCCTACAAAAGGTTCCAAAAGAGCAACTACTTTTCTTTCATAATCATCTTCAAGTTTTTTCTTATATTTATTTTGAATTAACGATTTTTTGTTATCCATTTGTTCTGCCGACATTTGCAATAATGCACCGTCTTGATCGATTAACTGAATATTTTCATCTTTTAAATCTGAAACAGCAGAGGCTATGAAGTTTTTTATTCCATCAATTTGTTGCTGAGTTAAAAAAACTCCAGGTTTTAATGAAATAACAGCAGATGCAGTTGTATCAGTTTTTCTTTCCGTAAAAATAGTATCTTTAGGTATTGCAATTTTTACACTAGCTCTTAAAACTCCAGAAAGAGACTCTAAAGAACGTGATAATTCACCCTCCAAAGCTCTTAAATATTTAACTTTATTTTCAAAATTTGTTGTTCCAAGTGATGACTTTTCAAAAATCTCCCAACCTACATGCTTACTAGTTGATGCTTCACTAGTAACAAGTTTGATTTTAGCTATATTTATAAAATCTTTTGAAGTTTTTAAGGTTAAATTATTACCACTTCCAATTACTGAAAAACCAATTCCCGAGGCTTCTAATTCATTACTTGCTAACATTACTTGATTTTTAGTTAGATTTGAAGCAATAGTATAATTAAATTTTTTATCTTGTGCTTTAATATTTGAATATACTAATAATCCAATTAATAAAACAAATAAAATTGAAAAACCGCCAATTATTACAGCTCTTTGTGCAGCATTCAAGTTGTTGATAAACTTTATAAGTTGATCCATATAATAAATATCCTAATTAATTTTTTTGTGATGATTCAATTACTGATCTAAATAGCCTTGAATCTTTTTTTATAGATGACTGTAATGCATCAAATATTATTTTGTTTTTTGACATTTCACTCATTTGAGTATCTAAATTTACATTATTACCGTCATTTTGTTCTTCTAAACCTTTTAATTCTATTAATCTAGGTTCATTTCTTTTTTGAATATCCATCATTTCATTAATATGTTTTGAATTAGTTGTAGCCATTTTCAAATCATTCTTATCATTCTCAACTTTTTTTATTTCATTATCAAATGTTAAATCTTTTGTTTTATATCCTGGTGTGTTTATATTAGCAATATTACTAGAAATAATCTTTTGTTTATCACTTCTAAAACTTAATTGATTAAATAATAAATCTGTTACACTGCTTGGTTTCATGATCTGGTATTATTTCCAATTTTATCTATCAATTTTCCATTTAATTCATCAATTGTTGATATAGCTTTTTGAGATTGATCAAACCTTCTATGAGCGTCAATTAAATTAACCATTGCTGTTACAGAGTTAACATTTGATCTTTCAATTGCTCCTTGATGTATTTCTCCATCATTTAATTCAAAACTCTGTATTAAAGCATCATCTTTAGATTTAAAATTATTGTCTTTGAATTTTTCTAAATCTTTATAATCTATTCTAACTACAGATATTTGTGGGATAAAGTTTTCTTCAGTACTTATAGGTTCATTATCATTATTTAATACATAATCACCATTTGAATTTACCAAAAACCCACCTAAGTTTTTAAAAGCTCCATCTCTTGTATATACAACTTCCCCACTTTTATCTTGTATTTTAAAAAATGTATCGGATTTATTTAATGCGAAATCAAGAGTATTCCCTGTAGGCATAATTGGACCTTGTTCACTATTAATAAATTTTGAATCAATTTTAGGAATAGTATTAGTTACCTCATTAATTTTTGTTGGAGAAAAACCTTCTGTTTGAGCTCTTTTTAAATATTGGTTAAACGAACCTTCGGCAACACCCTCTTGCTTAAATCCATTTGTATTTGTATTAGCTAAATTATTTGAAATCATATCAAGTCTATTAATTTGATTGATCATTGAAGCAGCTAATGGATATGTTCCTTGATTCATTTTATTCCTTTTTATTTATTAAATTCGTCAATTAATGATTCTAAGTCTTGATCACCTAATAAATCTTCCGTGCCATCTCCATGAATATGTTTAGCAACAGCAATTTCTTGTGTACTTCCATCATCTTCAAACAAATTATTTAAATATATAGATAATTTTCTAATAACAGACATAACTCTTTCAATTTTTTGTCTATTTATATCATTAAACTGCATTAATTCCATCGCTTGAAATATCTCATTATTACTTTCATTTAATTTATTACTAATGTTATTTATATAATTACCCATTTCCTGAGCTTGAGTTAAATTACTGTCAAATACTTCTATATTAGGAAATTTTTGATTTAATGATGTCAACATTTGAATTTGCTTATCATTAAAACCACTTAGTGAGTTAACATCTGTTTGAACATCATTATTGTAATCTAATATATTACTTAAGACATCAAATATTTTTGATACTTTTTCTTCTGAATCATTAGCAACTTCACTTAACTGATTTACAACTTTAGTATCATTCTCAGCTGGCAAGGGGAAAATACCTTTTTGTATTTTACCATCAGCCCATTTTTCAGGATCAACTTCATTTTGATTATTAGATGTAGAATTATCTTCACTAGAAACTGTTTCATTTATAAGTTCATTAACATCAGATTCATCAACTGCAGAAGTTTGATTAGTATTTTCTAAAACTGGATCAACAACATCATCTACTGCTTCTTTAGAAACTTCACTAGAATCCAATTCTTTAAAAATATCATCAATATTTGTTTCTTCCTCTACATTAAAAGATTCTTCTACTTTTTCTATACTATTTAATAAGTCATCAACGGACTCTTCAGAAGTAATACCATCATTTGATACTGGATTAATATCTTCAGTCTGTGAAATCAATTCATTCATATCATCTTCAGATACATTACTTTCAGTAATATCTTCTTCTGAAGCTGGTTCAGTAGATTCTTCATCTTCAAAATCTAAACCATTCATTAAAGATTCAATCTCTTCTTGACTCATACTCATGTTAAAACCCTTTATTTAGATTCTTAAATTTTATTTTAAAACACCATCAAGCTTTTCTTTCAAAATCTGCGCATTAAAAGGCTTAACTATATAATTATTTACACCTGCTTTTAAAGCAGTTATAACTTCACCTTTACCACCTTCAGTAGTAATCATAATTACGGGAATCTTGCGATGGTTTCCCTCAGCTCTAATTTTCTTAACTAAATCTAACCCATTCATGTTTGGCATATTCCAATCTGTTAAAATAATATCATATTGAGATTCGCATAACAGTTTCCATGCTTTTACACCATCTTCTGCTTCATCGAAATCTTCTTTTTTATAACCTAATTGCATAACAACGTTACCAATTATTCTTCTCATAGTAGAACTATCATCAACTATTAAAATTCTCATATTCAAACCTTTATTAGAAATCTCTTTATTATATATTATTTGATTTAAATTTACACTTAATATTATAATTAATAATAAAATCAATTTATCTAACTTTAAAAATTCTTTAAATATAATCTAATGATATTACAAGACTAAAGGATTATCATGATAAGAGGTCTTTATACTGCAGCAACGGGAATGAATTCAATGCAACATCAAATTGATGTAACTTCTAATAATATTTCTAATGTAAATACTATGGGATTTAAACAAGATAGAGCTGAATTTCAAGACTTAATGTACGAGTCATTAAATTTTACTGCTGGACAAACATCTCAAACGACTCAAAATCCTACTGGAATTGACGTAGGTCTTGGAGTTAGGGTATCAGGTATTCAAAAAAACTTTTTACAAGGGGACTTAAAACTTACTAGCAATACCCTTGATTTAGCAATAGAAGGAAATGGTTTTTTTCAAGTTACTACACCTAATGGAGAAACTGCATATACAAGGAATGGTGCCTTTAAATTAGATGCAGAAGGTAATATTGTTAATGGTAACGGATATACTCTAAATCCTCAAATTACTGTACCTAATAATTTAATTGACTTAACAATTGCAAGTGATGGAACAGTAAGTGCTACAGACCCTACTACAGGAGGGACTACAAATTTAGGTCAAATAACAATAGCTGATTTTATAAATCCAGCTGGACTATCTCCTCAAGGAGAATCATTATATATGATTAGTGATGCTTCAGGTGATCCAATTGAAGGTAACCCTACTAGTGATCAGTTTGGTAGTATTAGACAAGGAATGGTTGAGTTATCTAATGTAAAACTTGTAAATGAAATGGTTGATTTAATAACTGCTCAACGTGCATATGAAGCTAACTCAAAAGCAATTACAACTACAGACAGTATGTTAGATACAGTTAATAGATTAAAAAGATAGATAGTAAAAAATAATTTTCATGTCCAATAATTTAGAGAAATTAAAAAAGATAAGAGAAGAAAATTTTGTAAAACATAAAAACAAAAAAAGAGAATACTATTTAAAAAGTAAAGAAAAAACGAATAAGCAAAAATATAGTAACTATAAGGCAATTGATTATAGTGAAGAGCTTAATAATAATAACTTTTTTAAAAATATAAAAATCATTGCACAAAGACAAAAAAAGCATGTTGATGATAGAAAAGAGCAAATATTACAAAAAATGCTTGAATATAAAGAAAAAAAACATAGTTATTATAAAGAAAATAGAGAAAAAAGACTAAAATATGATAAAGAGTATAGAGAGAAAAGGAAAGAAGAGTTAAAAGAGTATAGAAAAAATTATTATAAAAAGAATAAAATACAGATTCTAGAACGTCAAAAAGAACAAAGAAAAAAAAATAAAGAGTAAAATATGGCAGAACAAACAGATGAAGAAATTATCAAAGAAGTAGGATTAGAAGCTTCAAGTGACACAAATGAAGATGAACTACTTGAAGAGTTAACTGCTGATGATGATCTTGAAGAACAAAATAATAATCAAGATAATATACCAGAAAATGACGACTCATCTAATGATAAAGAAAATGAAGATAATAAACAAGAACCTTCAGAAGTACAAAAAAAACAATCAAAAATACAAAAAATATTAATTGCCGTAGTTGCCTTTCTTTTATTTATTTTAACAATTGGTACAATATTATATTTTTTAGGATTTTTCGACC
>JAAETO010000015.1 GCA_024228275.1 Arcobacter sp. | reverse complement strand
TTTCTTAATTGTAAGAAAGAAACAAAGAAACAAGCTACCAAGTTATCAAAGCTAAAATCCCCAACAGTTTCAGAATAATTTTTTGCCTTGTGAAACTCATTCCTAAAAGGTACATCTAGTACCTTTTATCCATTCAGACAGTCACAAGGCTTTTTCAAAAATTATTCTAAAACTTCCGGCATTGATAAAGGTAGCAATTATGTTGTTGTAGCTTTAAAGCATAGATTGATTTTTTATATATTATAACTTGAAGAAACAATAAAAACAAAATAAATTTGAAAATATTTTGATTTATAAAATCATACATAACATGATTAATTATTGTAAAAGGTAGTTTTATATATGATCAGTTTTCAAAAAAATTAAAATAAAGAGGTAAAATGAAAAAGTCTTTAGTTTTCAATATTAGTTTTTTACTAATATCATTAGTGTTATTTATAGGTTGTGGTGGCTCAAAATATAATTATGTTACAAAGCCAACTCCAATAAAAGAAGGAGATTCAAAATATTATTTAAGTAAATTAAATTTTAAATTAGATGATGATAAAGGTGAGAATAGTAAGTATAAAAATGAAAGTGAGTTGAAGAAATCATTTGTAGAGTCAATAAATAAGCACTTAGCAATGAATAACATCAAAGGCACAAAAGATGATTTTTCAGTTGAGATTGATATGACTTTTTGGAGAAATTATTATTATTTAGGCAGTAGCAAAAATAGAGATAATATTAAATTGCCATATTTTGAATATTCATATAAAATTTTTGATAAAAGTAAAAAATTATTAGCTACGTATTCTATTCCACAAAGTGCAATTAAATATGGTACTTTTGAAGGTGGTCATGCTATAGTATTTCAGATCTTGGCATTTCAAAGAGATCAAGAACATGAGCCAGAGGATGTGAATCATATATCAAAATATTTAGTAAAAAATATTTTAGAAATGGGAGAATAATACTAAAATAACTAAGTAGAAATTCCAGGGCAGTATACCAATTAATTAAAAACTATAATATTTTTCTAAGTCAATTTTATTCTTGTACAATTTTTTATCTTAATATTTGAGATAAAAAATGGCAAGAATAAAAAGAATAAAAATTAAATTGTTGTTCCTCTGTCCTGCCTTAAATGTCCAAAAGAAATAAATATAAAAAAATGTTTACTTCTACACAAGAACAAAAAGAAGTCTTTTTATAAAGAACAATACTTTATAAATAATAAATTTAAAAGCTACGAGGGGTTGAATCTCCACTTTATTGAAAGAGAGTAAAGGTATGTATATATCAGGAAATTATGAAGATAATGAATTACATAATCAAACAATGTTTACTTCTACAGAAGATATGAAAAATGATTTTAGTTTTGATTTTTCTAAATCAGGTTTAGGATATGGTGTTTTAGTAACACTTTTTTTGGGAAAAGTAGTGGCACCTATTGTAAAAAAACTTGGAACAGCGACAGAAGTAAAAACCCCTTATATAAAACAAGTGGATAAAGTCATTGATAGACAAACACGATTAACAAACAATCCAAAACAAACAAATCCCTCTAGAATCAAAGCAAAAGAGAAGATACTAAAAGAAGTAGTAGCCCATAAAGACAGCGAAATTGCTAAAACTTCAGCTAGTGTTGGTGCAACTACTTCTGGAGCTGGTACGGCAATAGGTAATAAAATAGTGGATGCTGATGATAATGATAAATAAAATAAAGTATTATATAAAGAGTAATATAGAAGTCTTACTAAAAATGTCATTTGGAGTAATTCTATTGTTAATTGGCGGATACTTGAAATATCACTTAAAAGGAATATACATAGGTATTTCAATAGTCTTAATAAGCATAATAATCATTCCATTAATTTTAATAGCACTAATTAATAGAATCAAACATAAAATTAAATTAGATAGTTTTATGCTATTGTATTTATCTATATTATTAGTGTGGGGAGTTAT
>JAAETO010000014.1 GCA_024228275.1 Arcobacter sp. | reverse complement strand
TCTTGCGATAATGTATTCGGAAAGAAAAGAATACGAAAAAGCAGAGGAATATTATCTAAAGGCGATAGAGAGTGGTGATGTTTATGCGATGAATAATCTTGCGATAATGTATTTTGAAAGAAAAGAGAAGAAAAAAGAAGCTCTAGATTTTGCCAATAATTCAACTGTCATAGAAAAAGAGTTTTTCAACTTACACACCTTGCTCATGGTTTTACTTTGGAATGATGATATAGAAGGTGCAGTTAAGACCTGGAAAACTGAACTATTTAAAGAAGAGTACATTGTTAAATGGATAAAGGAAATATCTGCAACTCTTAATTTCTTTATTGCTAAAAACCAATACAACTTTGTTTACAAACTCTTTAAGGAAAATAAGTTTGAAATTAAAGAAAGATATAAACCTATTTATTTTGCTCTTCTCCATTTTATGGGCGAGAAATATCTCGATGAGAGTAAAAAAATGGGGCATGAATTAAAAGAAACTGTAGATGAGGTAATAAATACTATAAAGCAAATGGAAAAAGATTATAAATAATTATTTCCCCAGATCTTCGCTAATCAAAAAATTCTGTATCCCCAAAAATGAAAACCCAAAAACTCTACATCGGTACAGCCGGCTGGTCTTATAAAGATTGGGTGTCGAATTTTTATCCGTGTAACCAATCTAAAGAACTTAGCTGACTTACATATTATTTGTATCACTTTTTTCTTCACAACCTTTGTAACTTTTCTCTGACTCACTTGTCTATTTGATAAACCAATAGAATGAACTTAAAAATTCTGAAACGTACAAATAATATAATATCGCTTTCTGAACTTTATGAAAGGTACTCAAAAGATATCTTTAGGTATTCGTTCAGTATTTTGAAAAATGAAGATGAAGCTAAAGATGCCGTGCAAGATGTGTTTGTTAAATATGCTGAAAGTGAAAGTTCGTTTGAAAGAAATTGTAGCCAGAAAACTTGGCTGTTAGTTATAACAAGAAATTACTGTTACAATAAAATAAAAAGTAAAAGCTTTAACAACGATAGACTTGATAATTATGCCGATGGCAAATTTTATGAAAATGATTACGACTCAGAAATAACAATAAAGGATGCTTTAATGCAATTGAGTGTTGAACATAACGAATTGATTTATTTGTTGGAATATGAAGGATATTCATACAAGGAAATTGCTGAGATAACAAAACAATCATTGGAAAATGTAAAAATAAAAATATTTCGTGCAAGGAAAAAACTAAAAGAGATTTTGAAATGAAAGATTATGAATTTATGATAAGTCAATTTGTGGATAACGAGTTATCTGCAAATGAGCAAAGAGAACTTTTCCTTTTTCTTTCTGAAAGTGAAGATGGAAGAAAAATACTTTCTGATTATATGGAAGTTAAAAAGGAAACGAAATTATTCTATGCCGGAATAAATCCCGAATTAAACGAACCAAAAATAGCAGCAATAAATATAAGTCAAAGTGATAATAAAGAAAAAAAATATAAAACAAGGTTCTACTTTGCCGCTACTGCATCAATTCTATTTGCTTTTTTATTTATGTCAAATTTTATAAAAGAAAATTCATTTGAAAGTCAGTATCAAAATCTACAAACGGAAAATATAATACTCCAAGAAAATTATAGCAATGCATTAGATAAACAAATGGAATTGAATAATCAGCTTCATGAAAAAACAGAAAAACCAAAAGTAGAGAAAGTTGAAATAAATAAATCTGCTAAAAGAGTTTTTAATAGGCAAGCAACAAAGAAAAAGAAAGTACAGAAAAAACCAAGTTATAAAAAAAGGAAGAATTATCTAGCAAGTATTCCAGCATTCACAATTACAAAAAATGATTTTCTTGGTCAACAAATTATTGGGAATTAGAATGAAAAATATTATTAAAGTATTAATAT
>JAAETO010000013.1 GCA_024228275.1 Arcobacter sp. | reverse complement strand
AATGCAGCTGAGCATTCTATTATATAATCATCTTCAACATCATTTTCTTTTCTCCATTCTAATAATGTTTTTCCACCATAAAGTTTTAACATAATTTCTTCAATTGCTGAAGCAAAATTATTTCTTTCATAATATTCATCAAAAGTAATAAGTGCATTTTTTTCATTAACTGCAGAAAATAATACTGTATCTTCATTTGATAATCTTTGATAAATTTCTTTGTGATTGTTTTTTAAATTCATAACCTTTATTTTTGTTTTGTTTTCCGGCTCTGTGCCTTATTTACGTTGTAAATATACGAAAGCTCCTTCGGGGAACCAAATATTTTCGCGGGAGTCTTTATCTTGTTGTTAAACCGTGTACTTCTTGAATTAAATATTCTAATTCACGTTTAGCTTCTCTAACATCTTCATCAAGTAATTCTTGAATCATTCTTAATTTTCTGTATAACTCGTCTTTGTCCATAATCTATTTAATTATTCCTTTACTTAATATTAAAGGTGATTCATCTTTATTTATTTTAATACGAAAACAATTGTCAAATTCTT
>JAAETO010000012.1 GCA_024228275.1 Arcobacter sp. | reverse complement strand
TGCCTCAATTTGTTTCATAATTAATTTATTGATTACGGGGCCAAATATATACATAAAAAATATTCACCCTAAAAAATATAGGGGTATATTATTAAAAATTATACATTTATTAAAATACACCCCTAAAATATGAGGGTATGAATTAAAAAAATGAATAATTTTGAATTATAAAAGTTTTAAATAGAAGGAATTCACTTTTTATTTGAAATAAATCAGTAAAAAATGTCCTTTGTTAAGGATATTTCAAAGAATACCCTTAATCAATAAATTTATGTGTAAGTTGAATGCTTTATAGCCGAAAGGTGCCATTACATTAATTTGGAGAGCCATAGCCCTAAAATCACAGCAAATATACCTACGGCAATGCTTGCAATAGTATAAAACGAAAAATGAAGAATCTCGCCCGACTTAAGTAAAGTTTGATTTTCTAACGCAAAAGTTGAGAATGTGGTAAAGCCACCACAAAATCCGGTGGTTAATAATAAGGTTTGGTTTTGGGAAAGTAAATTACTCTTGTAAGAAATACCTAATACCAGTCCTATGATAAGACATCCTATTATATTGACTAAAAATGTTCCTAGGTAAAAGTGTTGAAAATAGGTGTTAAAAGTTCTTGATATAATATACCTCAGTAAACTACCTAAGCCTCCACCTAAAAAAACAAGTAAAAATTGCTTCATGGACAATAAATACAATAAATATATAACTAAGCAATCGGAAACGGTAAAAATAATATCCCGTATCTCTTCTTATTAATGATATGATTTTATGATAATGCTCTTAAAGGTAAAAAACTAAACGGCTTTATTGTATTTGGAGGCAACTAAATCTAAAGGGTAGATTTTTGAAATCGTAGCATCGGAAATATTTTTGGTAGTAGTACTCGCTTTTCTATTAACACTGTAAAGACTTACTAGCATCATTACTGCGTTAATGCAAACTAGAAGAAGAACTATGGTTAGAAATGTCGTCATGAAATTGCCCCTTTAAATGAATTAACGCAAAATTACGTTGTTTGGTATTATATACGGGTCCAAACACCTTAATTGTTGTCAAAATGTTAATTTTTGTGGTAAACGCATATTTTAGGCTAATTATTTAATAAATATTTAATATAGAAAAGGATTAATAAGAAGATTACAAATATTATTCCCACCCACTTGACGCCTTTATAATTTTTTGAATGTAATTTTTTATCCTTTTTATACATAAGGGCAATGACCAAAGAAAATACAATGATAAAAAGGATTGCAAAAATTAATTGTCCGGTGCTGAACATAATGGATATTCAAATTAGTTATTCAGTTAATGAAAAAAGAGAAAGTATTGAATTCACTCATTTTACCTAACCAATTGCTAAGAGTGACTTTTTGGTTGTGAATAAATTCATTCAACATTTCGATCTGTATTTTATAATTTTACACAAAGCTAATCTAATTGTATAAAAATGAAGCATAAAATAAGTGCAGTGGAATTATTTCATAATTCTTTTGGTCTAGGGGTTTCCAAGACCATGAGAGCTGATTTAGGCAAGGAAAAGAATTTACTCCGTTTCAATTTAATGGATGAGGAGAACATAGAGTATTACGAGGCAGCCAATAATAATGATTTGGTTGAAGTAGCAGATGCATTGGGAGATATGCTTTACATTTTATGTGGAACCATATTAGAACATGGTATGCAGCATAAAATAGAGGAAGTTTTTGAAGAGATTCAACGAAGTAATATGAGTAAATTAGGTGTAGATGGCAAGCCAATTTATAGAGAAGATGGGAAAGTACTCAAAGGACCAAATTATTTTAAGCCCAATATTGAAAGTATTTTGGATAAATAAAAAAAATTATTATGATTCAAAGTAAAAGCATAACTAAAATTCTTTACGTCTTTAATTAAATTAGTCTTATATTATTCTGTCATAATTTAAACTAGAACAAAAGAAAAAGC
>JAAETO010000011.1 GCA_024228275.1 Arcobacter sp. | reverse complement strand
TTACCCGAAATAAAATAAAAAAAGTTAAAATAAAAAAAAATAAAAATATTTTTTACCTTTTCAAAACCGAAATAAATTTTACATTTAAAAAATAAATTTTAAAATTACTAACCTAGAATAAACATGATTAAAAGCGAAGAAAATAATCTTCTTAACTCCAAATCAGATGATTTCTTTGGAGATATTTTTAATCTTTTAACTGAACCTTGCTGTAAAGATACACTTCCATTAAAACAAATTATTGTACGCGACTTTATTGGGAGAGATGTTATTGCATGGGAAGAAGGATTAATAATGATGCCTTCTTTAGATGATTCTTTTTCTTATTTTAAATTATATAATAATGAAGCTTCATATTCAGAGGTATTAGACACAATTATTAATGATCCTTTAATAAATACAAAATTTACACTTGCATTGCCAAATAATCATGAAAAAGATTTATTTTATATTGTTAATGGAGATTCAGATGTTGCTGGTATAGTAAGAATATTACCTGGTTTTGGTTACTTAATTTTATGGAGAGGTTCGCCAACTTTAATAGGTATTCAAACAGAGATTAATTTTAGGAATGCTATATATAGATACGCTATATCTTTAAAACCAATTTGTAAAGACAAAAATTTAAGAGGTGGAAAAGATATTGATACTACAAAATATTAAGATTTTCAGCAATAACATTATCAAATGTATTTTTTAAATCGTTAATAGTACTGTCATTTACAATTGTATAATCTATTAATCTTTCAGAAATTCCATTTTCACTTGAATGCTTTGCTTCCTTTTTACCCATTGTAGTTCTTGTTTTTCTCATACCAGTTTCAATCCGAATTATGGGAACCCCAAGATATTTCAAATATTCAGCTTCTTTATCAAATCTGACATCACTTATAACTATTCTATGAGAAGTTGAATTATTTAAATCGTTAGCTAATGAAGCAATAAAAAAATCATCTCTAATGTGTTTTCGTAGTATATCACTCCCTAACCATTGCATCAATTGTCTTGGGCTTTGATTCCATACCGGATTTTCTTGTTCTTTTGCTATAGTATCATTTAACGTTTCCATTGGAATAGAAAATAACTCTGAAACACCTTTTTTTAAAGGTCCTGCAAATGATTTTTTTTCAAAACCATAATTTTTTACAATATGATCTGCTAAAGTATCTTTACCACTACCAGCTTTACCTGTAATTCCAATTATAAACATAGGTCTTTTTAATAAAGGAATATAAAAAGGAATTACTTCACTTGAAGTCTCAACTTCACTTGTTCTACATAAACTAAAAATCAAACCCATGTTTTTATACCTTAAGTATCGATTTTTGTTTTTGTTTTCGTTTTTCATTAAAAATTAGAATTAAAAGCAATTTATTTCTCTTTTTAATGATAAACTATGAAAATTGGAATTACTTTTGGTACTTTCGATATGTTACATATAGGTCATATTCGATTAATTCAAAGAGCTTCAACTTACTGTGATAAACTGATTGTAGGTGTAAGTACTGACGAATTAAATTTTAAGAAAAAGGGAAAGAGACCTTACTTTAATTTAGAAACAAGATTGGAAATGATAAAAAATATTAAAGGTGTCTCAACAGTTTTTAAGGAAGAAAGTTTAGAAAAAAAGAAACAGTATATTGAAGAAACTGGAGCTGAACTATTGGTAATGGGTGATGATTGGAAGGGAAAATTTGATAATCTAGGAATTGAAACATTGTATCTCTCTCGTACTCAAGGTATTAGCACAACTGATATTAAAAAAGGTACCGTTGAAAAAAATTTTAAAAATTGATTAAAAATTTACTTAGGATTATAAATAAATAATAAATCGTTATCCATTCGTTTTCCTGACTGTTTATATCCAAATGACTTTAATATTGATATTGCTTGGTTTGAAGTTTTTGATTTTGCTTCATTAAATTCAATTTCAATAAAAATCGCGGGTTTATATTTCCTAATTGATTTTTCAGCTCCTTCAAGAGCTTGAGGTTCACTTCCTTCAACATCTAATTGTAATATATCGATTCTAGAACCATCTAGAATATCATCTAAAGTTCTAAATGTTACTGAACCATTAGGATTTTCTTTAACTCGCCACATTGCCGAATAGTTTTCATCTTTTATTACGTTTCCTTTTGTTTTTTTATTCCATAAACCAGCGTTTATTACATCTATATTTACATTTTCAATTTTAGCCATATCTTTAATAAATTTTGCTTTTGAATCATCAGGTTCAATTGATATTACTTTGATATCATTGCGACCACTTTCTTTCCATTTGGTTTTAAGAAACAAGCCAGTATCGCCAATATGTGCTCCTGTATCAACGAAAACAGCATTTTTAGGTAATTTCATGCCCATTTGAAATATTTTATCTTTCATTTTTTTTTGATGATCATGATTAGTTTTTAATTTATATTCTCCTAACCACTTTTGATCCAAAGAATACCATTTTGGATTAAATTTGGCAGTATTTGACTCTATATTTTTAGAAGTTGGTTTCTTTAAAAGTAATACTAATAAAATAATAATTACAATAAATTGAATTAAAACTAAAACTTTAATAAAATTTATATTAATCATATTTTTCAAATTATATTTTAGATAAATATAAAGTTAAAAAATATAACTTAAATTAGAAAAGGTCGAAAAATGACACAAAAAAATGAAACTAGATTCACGTCCTCCCTATTATATTATATTATATATATATAAGTATGAAGACGTGAATCTAGTTGCAGTAAAATTTAAAGCAGAAAAAACTATAGTTTTTAAAAGGTATTTTATATGGTTATCTCAATGCCAATGCCAATGCCAATGCCAATGCC
>JAAETO010000010.1 GCA_024228275.1 Arcobacter sp. | reverse complement strand
TTATTATTATTATTATTCTACAGCTGTATAATATCTTCCTCTAATAGGATTAGAAATAATACCTCTTTTGGCTTTAAATTTAATAGGAATAGATTGCCTTTGTTTGATATTTATTGTTTTATAAACTACTATTCAAAAAAACTTAATAAATTTAAATTCTTTTAAAAATATAATCTCTTTATAATAATTTTATTGTATACTTTTTAATACATTAATTTAATTTGAAAGGAAAACTATGAAATCTATAAAAGATAAAGATATATTAATGGTACAAGATAAAAAAGAGAAATACAAATACTATATGATGTTAGATGGATATTTAATTGGTGTTCAATATAAAATGGGTTCTAAGTAATAAAAAACTAATATAAATAACTTTTATTTATTCTTTATATCTCCTCTTATCTCTTCTTGTTTTATATTCAATCTATGACACATTTTTATACCATATAGATATATAATCCAAGAGAGATAAATCCAAAAAAATGAAAATAACAGTATTGCAAGAGAACCGTAAATAGTAGTATATGTTTTGTTATATATTACATAGTAAATAAATAGGCTTTTTGTTATAGACAGTACAATTAAAGTTAATAAAGAAGAAATTGCCGCTGCTTTAATGTTTACATGCTTATTTACACTTAATTTAAATAATGCGAAGAATATAAACCATGCAAATACAAATGTGATAATATTATTAATAATATTATTGTCATAAAAAGATAGTACTATTTTTAATGTTGCTAATAATAAAGGTAATGTAATTAAAAAAAATAAGTAAAAAAAGAAAGATTGTAAAAGTGGTTTTCTTTTTGCTTCATGAATCTTATTAACAATATATTCATAATCTTTAAAAAACATTATGAATACAAATAACATATAAAGTATACCAATGTATCCTAGCTTATTAGAGTTTGAAATATAGTTTTGGAATGTATCAATAAATGCTTCTGAATGAGTTGGATTCAATACATCAAAAATATATTTTATAAATATATCTAAATAATCTTGTACAATTTCAAAATTAGATATTATTGCAATTAATAATGCTGTTATTGGAAGAATAGAAAATATTGTAAAAAAACTTAGACTTGCTGCATAATAAGTCGTATCATCATTAAAAAATGAATCTAAACCTTTAAGTAAAGTCTTTAACGGATGTTTAACTATTTCTGGTTCTTCCATTTTTACTCTTTTATATTATTCTTTTATAGTCCCATTTTATGCGGATTGAGTATGTTATTTGGATCAAAAGCTTTTTTAATATTTTTAAATAGATTTAATTCTGCATTATTAAAAGCTATATTCATAAATGGTGCTTTTGATAGTCCAATACCATGCTCTCCTGATAAAGTACCACCCATATCAACTACCATTTGAAATATTTCTTCAATAGCTTTATGTCCATCTTCCATCTCTTCTTCATTTTTCTTATCTTTAACCATTACATTAACATGTATATTTCCATCTCCTGCATGACCAAAGCAAGGAACATTAAAACCATATTTATCTCCTATTGCATAGATATTATCTAAAGCTTCAGGTAATTTACTTCTTGGAACAGATATATCTTCATTTAATTTTTTTGTTCCATAAATCATAGTTGCAGGTGAAGCATTTCTTCTTGCAAACCATAATTTTGACCCTTCATTTAAATCCTTAGCAATAATAAAATCTGTTGATCCATAATTCTGAAATGATTCTTTAAGTGTTTCAAGTTGAGAATTTATTTCAGCTTCAGAGCTTCCATCAACATCTCCAACTAAAATTCCTCCAGCATTTTCAGGAAGTGAAATATTTGGAAATTTTTGCTTAAGGGCTTTTATTACTAATGAATCTAAAAATTCCATTGCAACTGGATTTGCTCCTTGTGCAAGTGATTTAAATACTGCATTCATTGCTTTATTTACATCGGGGAATACGCCCATATAAGTTTGTTTAAATTTTGGTTTAGGTATTAATTTTAAAGTGATTTCAGTTATAACTGCAAGAGTTCCTTCACTAGCTATTAATATTCCAGCAGTATTATAACCTGCAACATCTTTTATTGTTTTTTTACCACAAGTTATTATATCTCCATTAGGAAGTACAGCTCTTAATGCAACTACATAATCTTTAGTAATTCCATATTTAGCAGCTCTCATTCCTCCAGCATTTTCAGATACATTACCACCTAATGTTGAATAATCTTCACTAGCTGGATCTGGAGGATAGAATAAACCTACTTCTTCAACTGCTTTTTGAAATTCCATATTTATAAGTCCTGGTTGGACAACACCCACCATATTTTCCATATCAATTTCAATTAGTTTATTCATATGTCTTTCTAGACATAAAGATATTCCACCTTCACTAGGAAGTGCACCACCTGTAAATCCTGAACCCGCACCACGTGGTACAATTACAATTTTGTATTCATTACAATATTTTAATATTTTAGAAATATCTTCTTCATTTCTTGGAAATACAACTGCATCTGGTTCAAATCTTTCTCTTGTTGCATCATATGAATAAGCGATTCTATGAGCTTTGTCAGATTTTATATTTTCATTACCTACTATTGAAGATAGGTAGTTTATGTGTTTCTCTTCTATCATTTTTTAATACCTAAAAGTTTTTCATAATAATTGTTATAAAGCTTATCTTTATTTGAAAGCTTATCTGCCTCTATTTCATCTTCTAATAATTGTTCTTCTTCTGTTCTTTTATCATCTCCTATGACATTATCAATAGAAGAAAGCCAAGTTTTATAATTAAAAGTAGATTTTAAAGCTGATTTTTCTATTTTTTCTATCCTTGTATAAAATGGAAGTTGTCCTTCTTGCGTAAAATCATAAGATATATGATCCGTATCTAATATTTTAAATGTTTTAGAATCCACTATATAAATTTTATTTTCTATAATAAAAAATAAAGTACCAATATTTTGAGAAATTGCAAAATCCTGTATAGTTTTTCTTGAAGGTAAAGGTTCTTTTTCACTTTTTAATTTAGCTGCAAAAATATCAGAATGCAAAAAGTTGTTCTTTTTATACTTATTTCTTGTTGCTAAAAATGCATCTTGAGAAGGTGCAATTATTAATGACGTATAATATAAATAGTTTAAAATTGCTATATCACCATTTATAGGTTTTCTATTTGAAGTAGGTATAGCATTTTGTTTTATATCTAAAAATGGAATAAATTTTAAAGTTGAGCTTAAAGAGTTTGTTGCTTCTACATAAGCATTTGATACTATTAAACTTCTTTTATTAGGATAATTATGTTGAATTATTGCACTTTGCCCAATTTTTAAATTTCCAATATTTATTTTTGCTGTATCATCTTTTATATTATGAATTCTAATTCCGAATGGTTTAAAGTTTAATTTTGTTTTTGAATTGTCAATTATTTTAGAGTTAGTAATATTTATAGATTTTTCATTACTTAAAATATAAGAATAATTTAAGCCATTTTCACCTTTTTTAATATTAATATCTTTTAATACCCATCCTTTTTTTAGCATTTCTTCATATGAAAAGTTACTATTACATTCTCCTCCATCAAGTTTTGTTGTCTCTATAGTAGAAGGAGATCTCCAATTATTTTTATAACAAGTAGTTGTTTTTGCATTAAGTCCTTGTGATAATAATATAGTACTAAAAATTGTAATTAGACTTTTTGATAATAAATTCATTTTTTTCCTTATTGTGATTGTAATTCTTTTAATTTTTCTTTTACTTCGTTTACATGTAATATTTCAATTTTTTCACCTTTTACAGTCTTCTTTTTTCTTACATTTACTTTTTCCCATATTGCAGAAATTTCACCTTTAGGATTGATAATAAAGGTTGTTCTAACAACACCCATATACTCTTTACCCATAAATTTTTTAAGTTGCCATACACCATAATCTTCGGACATCTTTTTATCGATATCAGATAGTAAAGTTATTGTTAAATCTTTTTTTTCTATAAATTTTCGATGTTTTTGCGTTTCATCAGGACTTACTCCTAAAATAATCGCATCTAAATCTTCAAACTCAGCTTCTTCATTTGTAAAGTCACAGGCTTGTGTTGTACATCCAGGTGTTAAGTCTTTTGGATAAAAATATAATACAATCCATTTACCCAATATATCTCTTGAGCAAATTTCAATATCATCTTGATTTAGTGCGCAAAAACTTGGTGCCTTTTGTCCAATTTCTAACATATAATTTCCTTATTTTTTTATTGCAATAAATGTCGCAAAATTTACCCATTTGAAAAGAGTTTCACAATGAGAAAATCCAGCATCTAATATCATTTTTTTATTTTCTTCTTCTGTATATGGTATGAGTACATTTTCTAGAGCTTCTCTTTTTTGAGAAATCTCGAATTCACTATACCCTTGTGTTTTTTTAAACTCATAATATTCATCAATTCCTTGTTTCCCAAGAATTTTATTTGAAGAAATTACTTTTTCACTAAATATAAAAATTCCTTCATCTTTTAAATCATTATAGATTTTTTTTACTAATTCTTCTCTTTGTAGAGGTCTTATAAACTGTAGCGTATAGTTTGAAATAATTAGTTTAGCTTCGTCATATATAATATTATGTAAGTCATCGTTTATGAAGTTTATGTCAACACCAAATGCTTTACATTTATTTTTAGCACGATCTAACATAGCACTAGAGTTATCTATTCCTGTAAGTTTAAGTTTTTTTCTTGAGTGTTTACTTAGTTCTATTAAAGTTGAAGCTGTTGAACACCCTAAGTCATAAACCTTATCATTCTCTTCTAAAAAGTTAAGTGCAAAGTTTATTGTAAGTCTTTGCATCTCTTTATAAAATGGAACCGAACGATTTAACATATCATCAAATACTGATGCTACTTCTTCGTCGAATTCAAATTGTTTGTTTATTGATTTTTCAAATACTTTATCTGTCATATAGATATTTTATCTAAATGAACTTTAATAGTTATTTATCAAAGAAATATTTTGCTTTATTTATATCATTATCAATTTGTTCTTTTAATTCTTTAAATTTATCAAATTTTTTATTATCTCTTATTTTTTCATAGAATTTAATTTGAACTTTTTTATAATTATTTGTAATAACTTCATCTAATATATGAGTTTCAATTGCAAAACTACCATCAGTAGTAGCCCTATGTCCTAAAAAAGTAACTGAAGGAAATTCTTTTTCTTTAATTATAGTTTTTGTTATATAAACACCTTCTTGTGGAAGTATAAACTCTGTTATTTTTAGATTAATAGTAGGTACAAAACTTTTTGAGCCTAATCCTTGTCCTTTAATTTGTGAGCCACTTATTTTAAACTCTTTTCCTAAAAGTTTATTTGCAGTTTTTATATCACCTAATTTAATATATTCTCTTATTATTCTTGAATGTATAGCAATTCCATTCATTTTTATTTCGTTAATTATCTGTACTTTTCCATTAAATAGTGAACTTAAATCTGTTATACAATGTTTTCTATTTTTACCAAAGCAGAAATCAAAGCCTACAACTATTTTTTCTAAACTAGGAAATTCTTCTTTTAATAAATTTATAAATTCTTCTCCACTTAAGTGCTTAATACTATCTAGAAGATAATAATATAATGGATATTTAGTATATTCTTGTCTATATGTTTTAGGAGTCATATTAGCGTAACCAGATTCAATTACTACAATTCCTCCATTTTCTCCAAGGTTATTGAATAGTTCTTGATGTGCTAAGTGCATACCATCAAAACCACCTATGGCAATTGCTTTAACTGAAGTTTTATTTACTAAAATAGAAGAGTTCTTCTTCATTTCCATTTTTCCCTTCTAATTTACTAGGTGCAAAATAATTTAATTTCCAATTTAAAAGTTTAGATGAATCAATAAACTTTCTCCTAGCTTTTTCTATAGCTATTTTGTCTTTAACTACACCTTTTTTATCTCTTTTTATATTTGAGCCTACTTCAAATTGTGGTTTAAATAGGATAATTATTTTGTCTGAGGCTAATCTATTGATATCATTTAAAATATTATGTATTGATATGAATGAAACATCGCATGTTACAATATGAAATAATTCATTACTTTTAAAATCTCTAATATCCTGATTTTCGTAAAAAGTGATTTTTGAATTATCTTTTAATTTTTGATGTAGCTGATTAGAACCTACATCAACACAAGATACTGATCTGATATTTTTTTCTAATAATATTTGAGTAAAACCACCAGTACTACTTCCAATGTCAAGTCCATTTAAATTAGTAAAATCAATATTAATTTCATCTAAAAAATATTTTAATTTATAAGCTGCTCTACTAACATAAAAATCTTCTTCTAATACTTCAATATTTTCATTATCATTTACAATAAATGATGGTTTAGAAATTATTTTTCCATCTACTTTTACTTTTTTTGCTTTAATTATTTCACAAGATTTATTACGGCTTTGTATATTAAAATGCTTTGTTAGATATATATCTAGTCTCATTTTCAGATTATATTAAAAACTTGCTCAAAGACTAATTATTTATTAGTTATTGTAATGATTTTTTGTACAATAAGTTTATGTATTATGTAAAAGAAGAAGTTTGTGAAACTTATGAAGAAAAAAAATCTAAATTTATTGCATATTTGAGTTCTTATGAAAATTTTGATTTTCTAATGAAAAGATTAAAAAAGGATCATCCTAAAGCTAGACATTTTGTATACGCCTACAGATATTTAAATGAATTTGATCAAATAGTTGAAAATTGCAGTGATGATGGAGAACCTAGAGGAACAAGTGGAAAACCTTCTTTAACTGTATTATCGGGAAATGAATTAATAAATAGTGCAGTTATAATTGTTAGATATTTTGGTGGTATAAAATTGGGAACGGGAGGATTAGTTAGAGCTTATGGTGATGCGGTTAATCTCGTAATTAAAAACAGTAATTTATTTAAATATGAGAAATTGGAGTCTGTTCGTTTGGAAGTTGATTATTCACTTCTATCGAAAGTTGAATATATATTAAATACTAATGATATTAAAATTATAAGCAAAGAGTTTAATTCTTGTGTTTTACTTTCTTTGTCATTAACCAGTGAACAGTTTGATGAATTAATAAAGCAAGTTCCAAGGGAAATAAAAATGGAAAAAATAATAGAATAAGCAATATAATAATATAATCTTTAAAATTATGTGGAGATTCTATGAAAAGTACTTTTATTTTGTTGTTTTTAGTTTTAAATTTGTATTGTGATGATGGTTTTATAAATGTTAATTTTAAAAATTTAAAATTAATGGAATTAATAAAAATAACTTCTTTAGAGATAGATAAAAATATATTAATAACAAGAGCCATTGAAGGGAAAGTAAATTTTATATCAAATAAACCTATACGAAGAGTAAATTTATTAAACATTTTAAAATATAGTTTAGATGATAATGGATATAAATTAGTTAATAGTGGAGATATATTAAGAGTTGTAAAAAAAGATTTTCTAGTAAATAAAACTAAGAAAAAGAAAAAAACAGAAAAATATAAAAAAAAACAAATCAACAAGAAATCTAATAAAAAAGATAAAATACTTGAAAAAATGACTGAAATTTTAATTCTTTCAAATGTAGATGCTAATAATATTAAAAAAATTATAAATAATATTGTATCAAATAGAGTGTATTCAAATAATTCAAAACCTTCAATATCAGTAGATGAAGAAAGTAATTCAATTATTTTAGATGGAACTTCTAGTGAAGTTGAAAATCTTAAAAATATAATTTTAAGACTTGACACTCAAAAAGATCAAGTTTACGTAAGAGCAAAGATTATTGAATTAGATAACAACTTGCTTGATGATATAGGAATTAAATTTGGTATTTTTGGTAAAAAAATTCATAGTGGAGGTTTATATTCATTTTCTTCTAATTTAAATTCTGAAAATGAAATATATGTTGATACTCAATCTATTGATTTACTAATACCTAACATCTCTTCTTCTTTAGCTTTAGGAGCATCTTTAAGTTTATTAAATAAAACTTATGCTTTAGATATTATATCTGAACCATCACTTTTATGTTTAAATAATAAAGAAAGTTTGATATATGTAGGTGAAACTGTTTCTGTTCAAACTTCAAGTACAATAACTGATGGAGGAACTACAAAAAATAGTTATAAAAGAGAAGATGTAGGGTTAACATTAAAAGTAAAACCTAGAATATCTTCTGATAACAAAGTTATGTTAAATATAAATACTATAGTTGAGGGAATTAAAAATATTAATAGTGCTAATTTTAATCCCAATACAAATAAAAAAGAGGTTAAAACATCAGCTATTGTAAATAACGGAGAGAGTGTAATTTTAGGTGGATTAATAGAAAATAAAAATGAAAAAAAATTAAAAAAAGTACCTTATGTTGGAGATATACCCTTAATAGGTGAATTATTTAAAAATCGTTTACTTAACAATCGTAATAAGAATTTAATAGTTATTGTTACTCCATATATAGTACCTAAAAATAAAGATTTAACATATGTTAGAAATGAGCTATCAAAACTAAAAAGCTTAGAAGATAAGTTTTTAGAAGAGGTATTATTATCATTAAAAAACAAAGACTCAAAAACTATTGCTGACATAGAAGAAGAAAATAGTTTTTTAGATATTCAAAAAAATCAACTTAGATTAAATACATCAATATATAAGAATTAATTTGATACTTTTTTCATTAAATTATCTAATATATTTAAATCTCTTGATGTTTTTTCTAAATTAGATGATTTTAATATTTTTGTACAATCTGGACATAATACTACAATATTTTCTAGATTGAACCCTCCACCATTTTTCATCTGTTTCGCAAGTAATATATTTGCATTTGAAGACTTTATTTTTGTTCCACATCTATTACATTTATTATTATCTCTTAAACAGGCAGTTTCTTTTCTTTGTTGCCAATCAATTGGGAGTTTATTATCTTTTAAAAGTTTAGAGTTTTTTTCATAACTACTCCAAAGTTTTTCTTTTGGGATACTCTTTTGTGTTTTGAGTTCATATTCATAATTTACATATTGTTTTACAAGTTCTTCAATTATTAAAATTTCTTGAGTTCTCATATTATTTTCTTTGGTATATTTTTTAAAATTATTATTACGAAATGGAATTTTTGGGTAGGTTGCACTTAGATATATTGCAATATTTTCTAAGAAAAATTTTATATCATTATTTGACTTATAAAATTTTTTAAATACTTTTTCTCTATAAATATATAATGGAACTAAACTTAAAATTATTATTGAACCAAATATAATAAATTGTAAATCTAGAACCATTTTTTTTCTTATATTAATTCTGGATTAACTGTATGTTTATCTAGACTTTGTTTTACTTCATTATGTAAACCAATAGCAAGTTTTGCCAACTCATTTTTATGTAAAACTGGTAAAATTACTTCTCTTCCACATGAATCTTGAATCTGTTTTCTATTAGAATCAAAAAGCTCAAATGTTTGTTCATTATCTACTAATAATAAATCTGCACTATTGTCAAATGCATCTAACATAATTTCAGATGCCAGTTTTATTGTAAAATCAGAATTTATATGAAAAGAATCAAGTGCTAAATCAGAATTTAGTGTTTTAGTATTAATTATTTTTGCATTCAATTGTGAAAGAAGATTAATTGTTTGCGAATCTTCATTTAATCCCTTATAGTATGCTATATTAAAGTCATTAAAATCATGTTTTATCTCTTTTACTTCATTAAAATTACCAAAATTAATATTACTTTTCTTTCCAAGGTTAAGATTTTGCTCTTTTACATCTTTTGTAAGTTTAAGTTTTTTTCTTAAAGAGTTTATTTTTTCTTCAATTGAAGAATCAATATTATAAATTCTATTACTTAAACTTGTATGGTACTCTGCACCACAGTCATAAGATAATAATTTTTCTAAGATATTTTCTTCATTCACTTTATTTTTTTCAATTAAATCACAGGCTAATAGTAGAACTGAATCTCCAATATAGTCATATTCGAAGTTTAATGTGTTAGAAGCATAAAAATAAATTTTATAATTCTTATATTTTTTAATATCTTCATCGTCAACAAATTCATCTAAAATAGATAGTCTTTGATGAAAGTCTTCATCATTAATTAATAAATCAGTATGTGCTCTTCTAATTGATATTGGCTCAATAATTATATCATTCCCAAAATTTTTGACTAAATCATCTACACTAATAGTTACATTTGTATAAGTTCCATTTATTACTACGTCAAAATTATCACTATTTCTATATTCAAATTCATTTTCATTATTTATACTATTTAAAATATCTAAAAGTGTTTTTTCATTTTTAATCTTTACAAAATTTTTCGTATAGTAGGGTAAATAATCAGATTTATAATCAAATCTGAATAATGATATTTCTAGTTTCATTTTTTATAGCCTTTATATTCAATTAAATTTATTTTATATAATTTATACTTAAATTTTGAAGTATTTATTCCTTGAATCTGGCAATATTAGCACCTATATTACTAAATTTTCCTTCTAAATTCTCATATCCTCTGTCAAGATGATAAATTCTATGAACTGAAGTTTCTCCATGTGCAACTAACGCGGATAATACTAAAGCTGAAGAGGCTCTCAAATCTGTAGCCATAACATCAGTACCATTTAATGTATTATTTGTTCCATTAATTGTCGCAATATTCCCATTTAGGTGTATATCAGCTCCAAGTCTTAATAATTCACTTACATGCATGAATCTATTCTCAAATAATCTTTCATCTATAGTACTTGTTCCATTTGCTTGAGTTGCTAGTGCCATAAACTGTGCTTGCATATCTGTTGGAAAACCAGGATATTCAGTAGTTACAATATTTACAGGTTTAATTTCGTTAGTTGGTAGAATCGTAACAGAATTTTCATCTTGTAATATTTCAAAATTCATTTCTTCTAATTTAGATACAATTGCTTCTAGATGTAAAGGAATAACTTTATTTATTTTAAGTTTGCTATTTGTTATTGCAGCTGCACACATATAAGTTCCCGCTTCTATTCTATCTGGAATTACATCAAAGTCTTTAATTTCTAATAATTCTTTATTTGTTCCATGAATTATAAGTTTTGATGTTCCAATGCCTTCAATTTTTACTCCGGAATTTTTAATTACTTCACATAATTGAACGATCTCGGGTTCTTTTGCAGCATTTATAATAGTAGTTGTTCCCTCTGCCAAAGAAGCCGCCATTACAATATTTTCAGTTCCACCAACTGTAACCTTATCAAATACAATTTTTGCGCCTTTTAAACCATTTGGAGCACTTGCTTCAATATATCCATGATTTATTTTAATTTGTGCACCCATTGCTTCTAAAGCTTTTAAATGTAAATCAACAGGACGTTGTCCAATGGCGCAACCTCCAGGAAGAGAAACTTCACAATGTCCAAATCTGGCAAGAATTGGTCCTAGTACTAAAATTGACGCTCTCATTGTTTTAACTATATCATATGTTGCAGTTGTCTTATTTAGTTTTGAAGTATCAATTTTAATACATTCATCTTCTTTTTTATATGTACCACCTAACATATCAATAAGTTTTAAAAAGGTATTAATATCAACAACATCGGGCATATTGCATATATTTATCTCATTCTTAGCTAAAATAGTAGCAGCTATTAAAGGTAAGGCAGCATTTTTGGCTCCTGATATTTTAACTTCTCCGTTAAGTTTTGTTTCACCAATTATTTTTAAATATTCCATTCTTTTCCTAATAGAGCATATGCTCTTTATTATTAATAAATTAATGTATTCTACCTAAAGTAAGCTAAAAAACTTAATTATGTATATTATATTAATTAATAATCAATATTTAATTTGAAACTAACTAAAATTGCGTTTTAATTTTAGGAATTTATATGACAAATGATGTCTCTTTAGGTATCAAATATATGCTATTTGCTTCTTTATTATTTGCTTGTATGGGAGCATTTGCAAAAGAATTAAGTAATTCAATGAGTTCAATTGAAGTAGTTTTTTTTAGAAATATATTTGGTGTTATTTTAATTTTAATCTCAATTTATAAAAAGCCACTTTCTCAAAGTGGAGGAAAACCGTGGCTTTTAATATTTAGAGGATTTGTTGGATTTACAGCATTATTGTTTTTCTTTTATAATATTGCTAATATTCCTTTAGGTGAAGCGATGACTTTCTCTAAAACATCGACAATTTTTAGTGCAATTTTCGCATATATTTTTATAAAAGAAAAGCTTGGCTTTAAAGGATGGATTGGGGTATTTATTGGTTTCATTGGTATTATGTTTATTACAAAGTTCGATGGTTCTACTTTAGATAAAACTGATTGGCTTGGTATTTTAACAGGTGTAGGTGCTGGATTAGCATATACATCTATTAGAGATTTAAGAAAATATTATGATAATAGAACTATTGTATTATCTTTTATGACTATTGGATCAGTAGGTCCATTACTTTTAATGGGTATATCAGAATTTTATATAAATGAAAAATATGATTTTTTATTTGCAAAGTTTGTATTACCAGAACAAGGTGATTTATTATTTATTATTTTATTAGGACTAGTGTCAACTTTTGCTCAAATTTATATGACTAAGGCTTACTCTGTAGCAAAAGCAGGTATAATTGGAACTATATCTTACGCAAATATTATATTTAGTATTATAATTGGTTTATTTTTAGGAGATAAATTTCCTGATTTTTGGATTATTTTTGGTATAATACTAATAGTTATTAGTGGAATCTTAGTTTCGTTGAAAAAGGATTAGTTATGGAAGTTTTCTTATTATATATAGAAGTTATTTTGTTAGTATTTCTTTTAATAATACTTGCTTGGTACGTTCACGATAAATATGTTCAAAGAGATCATCAGTTATTAGTTAATTATCCAATTATAGGTAGATTGAGATATGTATTAGAAGAAGCTAGAGAACCATTTAGACAATATTTCGGTGATGAGCTCTTTTATGAATCAAAAGACAAACTTGATTGGGTAGCAAAAGCATCAAGAGATTTACCAAACTACGCATCTTTTTCACCTTCTCAACCTTTACCTAAACCAAAATTTATGTTAAGGCATGCAACGATAGTTTTAAATGACGAAGAAGTTGATCCTCATTTTGAGGTTACTTTTGGCGAAAATAGAAAAAAACCTTTTACTGCAAAGTCAATTATTTCAAGAAGTGCTATGAGTGATGGTTCTATATCACCTGAAGGAACTAGAGCTTTCGTAAGAGGTTCATATATGGGTGATTTTCCAATTAATTCAGGTGAAGGTGGATTAACATCTAATTTCTTCGTAACTCATCTAAATTATGATAAAAAATATATGACTCTTGTATATGGAACTACATTTCAGAAAAAAGTAAAAGATATTGTTCTTAAACTTTTTAATGGAGCTTTAGCCGCTGATGTTTATAGAAAAATGGTATTTAAAGATAGTCCTGAAGCAGAAACTTTTGTTTTTGATGCAAAAACTAAGATTTTTCATAGACCTAATTGGGAAGCACCTTTTGAAGATTTCCCAGATGAAGTTCCTGAAGATATGCCAGATATTATTTTACAAGTTAGCTCGGGATTATATTCAGTTAGAACTAAAGATGGTAAATTTGATCCTGATCGTTATAAAAAAGTTATGTCATTTTGTAGAATGACAGAACTTAAGATAGCTCAAGGTGCTAAACAAACCGGAGGTAAATTAGTTGCAGAAAAAGTTAGTCCTGCAATTGCTTACTATAGAAATGTTGAAGCACATAAAGATTTATTTTCTCCAAATAGATTTCCTTTTGCTAACTCAATTGAAGAGTTATTTGATTTTGTTGGAGAACTTCAAGAATTATCTGAAAAACCAGTTGGGATTAAAATTGTAATTTCTGATTACGAAAATATTGAACCTTATGCTCAAGAAATAAGAAAAAGAATAGATGAAGGTAATAGTGCTTATCCTGATTACATTTCTATTGATGGAGGAAGTGGTGGTAGTGCAACTGCTCCAATTGAGATGATGGAAAGAATAGGTTTAAATATTAGAGATTCATTATACTTAACTAATAAGGTTTTAGAAAACCATGGAGTAAGAGATAAAGTAAAAATAATAGGAAGTGGTAAACTTTTAACTCCAGATGATGTAATTATTACAATGGCTATAGGAGCTGATTTTGTTCAAATAGCTCGTGGTTTTATGATGAGTGCTGGGTGTATTAGAGCTAGATACTGTTCTGGAACAACTGGTCATGACTGTCCTGTAGGATTAGCAACTCAAAATAAAGAGAAACGTAAAAATTATTTTGTACATAAACAAGCTAAAAAAGTAAGAGATTATCATAAGAATTTATTAAAAGGCGTAAGAGGTCTTTTAGCGGTTATGGGGTTAAAAAGTATAAAAGAATTAAATAAACATAGAATCATGTTCTTAGATAGAAACTCAAAAGTTCACGATAATATTGATGATGTTTTTGGAAGAAGATTAGATATTGGTAAAGATTTAGACGATGAGTATCATGAATCTAAATAAGTTATCAAAAATTGTTATGTATTAAAGTAAGTCATTCATATTAATTTTAAAATATATTTATAAAGTCATTATATTTTGATATTTGACATAGTATTTTATTTTTGATATAATTTTTACCTACAAAATGACTTACATCTATAAATAAATTATACTTTTACCTCAAGATATTATTATATAAAATTCTGATAGTAAAAATACAACAAAATTGCTTTACAAGTAAGATGATTTATGATGTGACTTATTGTCATTTTATGTGAATTTATAAAATATATTACGAAATAACAATGTTGTATCATTATGTGTGTTTAACTAATTTTTATTGAAAGTAAAAACTATTTTTTAAGGAAAAATAAATGATTATATTAACTGGACCATGTGTCTTAGAAGATAGAGATACTGTATTTAAAATTGCAGAAGAATTAAAGCCATTAAGTGAAGATAAAAGAGTGGAATTCTATTTTAAAGCTTCATTTGATAAAGCAAATAGAACAAGCTTAAATTCATATAGAGGACCAGGCTTAGAAGATGGATTAAAGATTTTTCAAGAAGTAAAAGAACAATTTGGATATAAGCTTGTTACGGATATTCATGAATCCTATCAAGCTAAACCTGTATCTGAAGTTGTTGATATTTTACAAATACCAGCTTTTTTATGTAGACAAACTGATCTTTTGGTTGAAGCTGCAAAAACTTCTTGTAAGATAAATATCAAAAAAGGGCAGTTCCTAGCTGCTGATTCAATGAAACATCCTGTAGAAAAAGTTTTAAAAACTAGAGGAATTGATACAATGAATTATCAAACTTCAAAAGATAATGGCGTTTTTCTATGTGAAAGAGGTAATACCTTTGGATATGGAGCGTTAGTAGTTGATATGAAAAACTTAATTGCTATGAGAGAATATGCACCAGTTATATTTGATGCGACTCATTCAGCGCAAGTACCAAGTACTGGTGGAACAACTGGAGGAAATAGTGCTATAGTTCCTAGCTTAGCAAAAGCAGCAGCTGCAGTAGGAGTTGATGGTTTCTTTTTTGAAACACATTTTGATCCTAGTTTAGCTTTAAGCGATGGCCCTAATATGCTTCAAATTGAGGACTTATATAAGACAGTAGATCAGATTTTTGCTATTAAAGAGGCTTTAGGGTATAATTAACCCCTTTATTAAATTTTTGGAGAATTTTAAATGAATATTATCGAAGGTAAATTAAGATTGAACGGTGATGAAAAAGTTGCCATAATTAATGGTAGATTTAATCACATAATTACAGATAGATTAGTAGAAGGGGCAAAAGATGCCTTTGTTAGACATGGTGGAAATGAAGATAATTTAGAATTATTATTAGTTCCTGGTGCTTTTGAAATTCCATTTGCTTTAGAAAAAGCATTAGCTAGTGGAAAATATGATGCAGTTTGTTGTGTTGGCGCAGTAATTCGTGGAGCTACACCTCATTTTGATTATATTTCTGCAGAGGCTACAAAAGGTATTGCGACAGTTGCTTTAAAATATAGTAAACCAGTTTCAAATGGAGTTTTAACTACAGATACAATAGAACAAGCAATTGAAAGAGCTGGTTCTAAAGTAGGTAATAAAGGAGCGGAAGCTATGGTTACAATAATTGAAATGTTAGATTTATATAAAGAAATGGAAAAATAATTTGGCAACTAGAACACAAGCTAGAGAATCAGTTATAGGTTTATTATATGCATATGACTTAGGAAATGAAGGTATAATTAAATTTGTTGATGAAATTCTTGAAGATAAAAAAATTAGAAATAAACAAAAAGAGTTTGCATTAGACTTATTTAATGGAGTAATTGAAAATATTGAAAAAATTGACGAAGAACTTATAGTTCATTTAAATCAAGGTGGAATTAATGATATTGGAAGCGTTGAAAAATCTATTTTAAGACTTGCAATATATGAAGTATTATTTAAAGATTTAGATAAACCTATTATTATAAATGAAGCTATAGAATTATCTAAACGATTAGGCTCTGATTCTGCTCCAAAGTTTGTAAATGGAGTATTAGATAAAGTTAATAAGGCTTAAAATGAGTGATATGAAACTTTGTGTATCCTTAGATTTACCAAGCGCAGAAGAAAATCTAAAGTTAGTTGAAGAAATAAAAAATTTTGATGTTTGGTTAAAAATTGGTTTTAGATCTTATATTAGAGATGGTAAACAATTTTTAGAAGATATAAAAGCAATTAATCCAAATTTTAAACTTTTTTTAGATTTAAAACTTTATGATATTCCAAATACAATGGCTGATGCTGCTGAAGAGATTTCTAAATTTGGTCTAGTAGATATGTGTAATGTACATGCAAGTGCAGGGAAACGTGCTTTAAAAGAAGTAATGAATAGAATTAAAGATATTCCAAATAAACCTATTGTAATAGCAGTAACTGCACTTACTTCTTTTGATAATGATGAATTTAAAGCAGTTTACAATGAGGATATTAATACAAAAGCAACAAAATTGGCAATTGATACTTATGAATCTGGAGTTGATGGTGTTGTTTGTTCAGCATTTGAAAGTTTAGATATAAAAAATAGTACTTCAGCAGAGTTTATTACATTATGTCCTGGAATTAGACCTTTTGGAGAAGACTCAGGGGATCAGAAGAGAGTTGCAGATATATCATTTGCACAAAAAAATCTAGTAGACTTTATTGTAGTAGGAAGGCCTATATATAATTCTTCTAATCCTAAAGAAATTGTAAAGAAGATTTTAGAGAATATTTAATTCTTAATTTATAAAAAATAATTTTTATAAATTAATGATATATTTATTATTAATTAATAAATTTTGTGTATTTTTTTGGTAAATTTCTAAATATCAAAAAAAAACACAAACTAGCTAATTTATTAAGAGTTTTTTAAGTACTTGCTTAGTACAATTACATCCTCAATTCAAAGGGGACAGATGGGTGAGCTGGTTTAAACCACATCCCTGCTAAGGATGCGTACTGGCAACGGTACCGAGGGTTCGAATCCCTCTCTGTCCGCCACCAATTTGAATTGGTAACCAGGGTCTATAGCTCAGCTGGTTAGAGCACTCGGCTCATAACCGAGTGGTCGAAGGTTCGAGTCCTTCTAGACCCACCATTTAGTGATGGTAACACTACGTTTAAGCTTTTTTGGATATACTTCCACTTAAGTTGATGCGGGAATAGCTCAGTTGGCTAGAGCCTCTGCCTTCCAAGCAGATTGTCGCGAGTTCGAGTCTCGTTTCCCGCTCCATATAGTTTAGAAGAACTGGTAAGACTTCTTTATTATTTAAAAATTTATTACCAATAGTGTGCGGGAATAGCTCAGTTGGCTAGAGCCTCTGCCTTCCAAGCAGATTGTCGCGAGTTCGAGTCTCGTTTCCCGCTCCACTTATCTAAAATTAAACATAAATATCCAAAATTAAAGTTACTTTCCCTTTTTTATTTATTATTTTTAACTTTTATTAATCAAAATTTAATTAAAATAATAAAAAACAAAAAGAATTTTACCTATGAATACATTAATGATTGAAAACTTTGAAGAGATATTGTTATCTTCTTTTTCTTTATCTAGTCAAGCTATATATTGGTCTAACAAAAATGGTAAAATAATTTATGCTAATGATTATGCTTTAAATGGACTTGGATATACTTTAGAAGATATTCAAAAACTTTACTTATGGCAAATAGATGTTAATATTAATAATAAGCAAAAATATATAAATAAACTTAATGAAGATTATGATTCTTTATCTTTAAAAACTTATCATAAAAGAAGTGAGGGTGAAGTTTTCCCCGTTGAAATAGTTTCTAAATTTACAAAAATCTCTGAAAAAGAATATATAATCTCATATGCTAAAGATATAACAAATAAACTAAAAAAAGATGAAGACATAAACTTTTACTTTGAACTTATTAATTCTTCACATGATATGATTTTTTTAATTGAATATGATACTAAATTAGTAGAATTTGCAAATCATAGAGTATGTGAGACTTTAGGATATTCTCTTGAAGAGTTAAAAGGGATGAAAATATCTGACTTTAGTGACTCATTTGATAAAATGAATTCAATTGAGTTACCTGAAGTATTTAAAAAAATAGAAAAATTGAATAAGATAACTAAATTTGGAATATATAAAACAAAAGATGGTCAAAAAATACCTGTTGAAACATCTGTACATTTAAAAAATTATCATGGAAAAGACTATGTTACTGCAATTTCTAGGAATATAAGTGATAGACTTGAAGTAGAACATAAAAAAGAAGAGTTAAATAATAAACTTAGAGATTATAATAAAACTCTACAAAAAGATATATCAAAAGTTAAACAAGAACTTATAGAATACGAGAATATTATGAAAAGACAGTCTAAAATGGCTGCAATGGGTGAAATGCTTGAAAATATTGCTCACCAGTGGAGACAACCTTTATCTGCGGTTTCTGTTCTTTCAACTGGTATGATTCTTCAAAATGAACAAGACTTATTAAATAAAGAATTATTGGATGCTGGATTAAATGACATTAATGAACAAGTTCAGTATTTATCTAAGACAATAGATGATTTTAGAAACTTTTTCAAACCTAATAAACAAAAAAATCATTTTAATTTAAAGGATTTAATTAATACTTCAATTAAATTATCAAAAGCTAGATATTCTGGTGAACATATAAATTTCATTGTAAACGTTGAGAATATTGAGCTTTATACTTATGAAAATGAGTTATTACAAGTTTTATTAAATATTATAAGTAATGCAAAAGATGAATTAGTTAATAAAGATTACGAAAAATATATTTTTGTTGAAACTTATAGGCATGAAAGTTTACTTGAAATTAGTATTAAAGATAATGGTGGTGGAATAAATGAATTAATAATAAATAGAATCTTTGAACCATATTTTACTACAAAACATAAATACCAGGGTACTGGAATTGGACTTTATATGTCAGAAAATATAATCAAACATATGAGTGGTTTATTAAGTGTAAAAAATGAAGAAATAAATATCAAAGATGTATCTTATGCTGGAGCTTCTTTTCAAATAAAATTACCTTATTAAATACTAATCTAATTTCGTTATAATTCAATTATAAAAAGGATTATTATGAAGGATAGATTACACGAAATAATTGCTGAAGTAGCAATGATTCATGAAACGCTTTTAAATAACAATCAACTCTGTGATGTAGATTATGTTTTAGATTTTGTAAATAATTATGAAGAAGATATAAAAGAGCATTATTTGAAACTTTTGTTACAATATTATTTCCAAAGAAACAATATTGACAATTTTAAAGAATTGTTGATTTTAGGTTTTAAGTTTGATCTAAGAATGGAAGATATAAAAGAAGCTTTCTTAAATATACAATCTAATGAAGAAAATGTAATTGAACTATTAGAAGATAATGTTGTTTTTTTTAAAGATACTAATTATGAAGAACCTTTATATGTAATGTTTAAACATTATGTAAAAAACCCTGAACTACAAGTTATCCTTGAAGAAACAATTGAACTTATAAAAAGAAATAGATATGTTTGCTCTTTTTGTTATAAAAATCAAAATACTGATTTCGCAAAATTTTTTTTAAATGAAGACTTATTAGATTCTTTAAAAAGAGATTTACCATATTTACTAAAATAAGGGTTTATAATTAAAAAATATAAAAAGGTTCATATAGAAATTACTAACATATGTAATTTAAAGTGTAGTTTTTGTCCACCAAAATTAGTACCTAATGAAACTATGAATTTATCAAGCTTTGATAAAATTAATAAACAACTAAAAGATATAACTAATGAATTGGCATATCATGTTGTAGGAGATCCCTTAGTTTTAAGTAATCTTGAGGAATATTTAAATATTAGTTTAGCCAATAATTTAAAAGTTAATCTAACGACAACTGCAAATAATATATCAAAGAAAGATTATATTACATTAATGAATAAATCTATTAAACAAATTAATTTTTCATTAAATTCATATAATGCTAATTCTCATAAAAAAAGTCTAGATGAATATTTAGATCCAATTTTAGATTTTATTGATTACTCAGTTTTACAAAAACAACATTTTTTTATAAATCTAAGAATTTGGAATTTAGATAATAATGAAAGTGCTAGAAATTTTAATTTTGAAGTTTTTAAAAAAGTCAATGAACGTTTTAATTGTAATATAAGTATTGATGAGGTTTATAAGAATAGACCTAAAAATATTAGAATTGGAAGAATGATATTTTTTAATTTTGATGATTATTTTAATTGGCCAAGTTTAAATAATGAATTTGTATCTAATAAAGGTTTTTGTTATGGCTTAGATTCTCATTTTGCTATACTAAGTTCAGGAACTGTTGTTCCTTGTTGTTTAGATAAAGATGCTGTAATAAATTTAGGCAATACAAATACTTCACAATTAAAAGATATATTAAAAACTTCTCGAGTACAATCTATTAAAAATGGGTTTAAAAATAAACAAGTTGTAGAAGAATTATGCCAAAAATGCGAATATAGAATAAGGTTTGATAAGTAGTGTTTGATATAAATTTTTTATTTTAAAGATTTTATTTTATATAGTATAAATAGTAAACTAAAGGATAATTATATGTTAGAAGGTGAGGTAATAGGTTTAAGTATAAAAGATTTTTTTACAAAACCTATGTTAAAAATTGCACTGTTACCACTTGTATTTACAATAATAATTATGATGATATTTTTTTATAGTGCTGCAGGGTACGGATTTGAATCTTTACAAATATTCATTGAACAAAGTCAAAATGGACAAGATGCAGTTATTGATGAGGAAGCACCATTTTATTTTGTTTGGATTATGTATATTCTTTCTTTTTTATTTAAATATTCAATTACTTCATGGTTAGTTGGTTTTTTATTATATGCTATTGGTACTATTTTTATCATGATGTTTTCTGTTTTACTTACTATAGTAATTATTGGTTTTTTGACACCTATGATATTAAAAGTCTTACATAAAAGACATTATTCAGATATTAATATAAATGGATTTGGTTCACTTTTGAGCCCATTATTTGTAGCTTTAAAAAGTGCTCTTATTATGATAGTGCTTTTTATTGTATTTATTCCTTTATATTTTATACCTCTTATAAATATTATTGCTATAAATTTTCCATTATATTATTTTTTCCATAAGCTATTAACTTACGATGTCGCTTCTACAATATTAACGGAAGAAGAGTACAAGTTAATACATGATAAAAAAGCAAATGCTTTTAGATTTAGAACGCTATTCTTATATTTACTCTCTTTAATACCTTCTTTAATGCTTTTTTCTGCTGTATTTTTTATTATCTATTTAGGACATAGTTACTTTATTCAACTTCAGAAAATAAGAGAAATTAAATTAGATGAAAAAGATATAGACAGTGAAAAAAAATTAATTCAAAATGATCGAAGTACTAATCTATAACCAGTACCTTGAACATTTTTTAAAGATTTAGTAGGAAGTTTTTTTCGAAAATTTTTTATAAATAGTCTCATAGCATTTGCTGTCATAATATTATCTTCATTCCAAATAATATTTTCCATTTCTTCGTAAGTAATTATTCTATTTTTTTGTATTAATAGGTTTAAAAATTGATTCTCTTTTTTTGTTAATTTAAATTCTTCATTAGAAGTTTGAATAAGTGAGTTACTAGCATCAAACAACCAACCTTCACATAGATTATAAACTTTTGCAGTATCGTAACTTTTAATAAAAGCTTCAAGTGCATCATTTAATTTAATTTCTGTTATAGGTTTTACAATATATTTTACTAAATATAACTCCGTGGCTTCTAGCATATAATCTAAATCAGTATAAGCAGAAGTAATTATAGCTCTAGTTTTAATATCTTTTTTTCTAATTTTTTTAATAAGTTCTATACCTGTTTCATTAGGCATTCTAATATCAGAAATGATTAAATCTGGTTTTTTTGTCTCATATAAATTAAATGCATCTTTTGCATTTTTTGCTACATATATTTCTTTGAATAACTCTTTTAATATTTCACTAATATTTTTTCTTATACCATCTTCATCTTCTACATAAAGAAGTATAAAGCTACTTAGCTTAGAAATCAATGATTTATTCATCTTCAGACCTTGTTATTAAATATATGTTATGATAACAAAAATATGTTTATATGGAAATTTAAGTGAAATTAATTACAGAAGAAAATATATCAAAAATAACAATTTATATATTTATTATTATTATGTCAACAATGATTTTTATGATATCTTATTTTTATGTTAAAAATACATATGAAGATTTTGATATACAAATGGACAAACATATAGATGAACAGTACAATAATCAAAAAATAATTTTAAAAAATAAGATTGATATTATAATTGATATAATAAGATATAATTCAACAAAAAATAATATAAATGCATCAGAATTAAAAAAAGATACTATTCGTTTATTAAATAATATATCTTTTCAAGAAAACAAAAGTAACTATTACTTTGTATATGATATAAAGAAATTTGAAGGTGGAGATGATTTTGCTGTATTTATTGTTAATCCTAATAGACTTGATTTAGTAGGAAAATTAATTTCTACAAATTATAAAGATATAAATGGGAAAAAGTTTAGAGAATCTTTTTTAAAAGGAATTAGAGAAAACGGTGAGGCTTATTCTCAGTATATGTATAAAAAACCTAATTCAATTGAAAAAAAACTTAAGCTTTCTTATCATAAATTATATAAGCCTTGGAATTGGGTTATTTCAGTTGGAATATATATTGATGATATTGAAAAAGAGATAGCTTTAAATAGAGAGCTTTTACAAAAAAGAGTAAAAAAACAAGTTGTTCAGAATATTTTACTTTTTTTACTTTTTTTATCAATTGCCATTGTTATATCTATTTTGGTATCTCAAAAAATTGATGAGGTGTTAAAAGATTATCAAAATAGAGTTAAATCTAAATCTATGGCACTTAAAGAGTTAAATGAAACTTTAGAAAAAAGAGTTTTAGATGAAATTGAAAAAAATAGAGAACATGAACAACTTCTCGTACAAAAATCTAGGTTTATTGCACTTGGTGAGATGATTTCAAATATTGCTCATCAATGGAGACAACCTCTTTCTGAATTATCTTCAATTTTAATGTATATTAAATTTAAATATAATATGGAACAGCTTGATAGTGATACTATGAATAAAAAATCAAAAGAAGCAGAGACAGTAATAGATTATATGTCTCATACTATTGATGATTTTAGAAATTTTTTTATGCCCAAAAAAGAGAAAGAAATATTTAATTTACGTTCGGCCATGGATTCAATTATGACTATTATTTCTAGTGCCTTATCAAATAATAAGATTTATATAACTATATGTATTGATAATAATATACAATTAAATACGTATATAAACGAATTTGAACAAGTTATTTTAAATATTATTACAAATGCAAAAGATGTTTTACTTGAAAATAAAGTTGAAAAACCTTGGATCAAAGTATATACGGACGAAAATATTAATAATATTATAATTTATATTGAGGACAATGGAGGTGGAATAAAATTAAAGGCAAAAAATAAAATATTTGATCCCTATTTTACAACGAAAAAAGATAGTGAAGGCACAGGAATTGGACTTTATATGTCAAAGACTATTGTTGATAAAAATATGAATGGAAAGTTAAGAGTTAGCAACAGTGAATACGGAGCTAGGTTTGAGATTTCGATCCCTAAGTAGTTTTAAAAGAATTTAAACTTTTTATTCTTTTTATTTTTTTTTAACAATATATTCTCTTCTTGTAAATTAGTTACTATATCTTTTAAGTTTTCTATATGTTTTTGACTATAAATATCTCTTTTTTCATAGCTATTTAGAGTACTTTTTTGAAGATCTAGATTCTGTTTTATATCTTCTAAATCTTTTTTTAATTGTTTGTTTTTATTTTTTGTAATGAAAAGATTATTTTTAATTTTTTCAAATTGTTTGTTTTTATCATTTTCTTTAAATACGTCAATCTTATTAGTTTCTATATTATTACTTTCATATGATTTAATTTGATCCAATAAACTTTCTTTCTTTAAAGAATTATTCTTATGTAAATCTTCTACATTTTTTAAAGAACAATCAAGTATTTCTATTTTTTTAAGTAATTGTTCTTTTTCTTTATTATATGAAAATTTGAGTTTTTTATTATCTGAAACTTGCTCAATTAGTTTCTTTGTTATATTACGTTTTTTATTTTCTAAATTTGTTACTAGAAATCTAATAGAAATGTATTCAATAATGTTTTCTTTTTTATTATCAAAAACAGGTATTATTTTTGTATTTAAATAGATAGTATCGTTGTTTTTAGCTTGGATCTTAATAACTCCCTCCCAGATATTTCCAATACTAATGGTTTCCCATAAATTTTTAAAAAACTCCCTTGTTACAGTAGGGTGTTTCAGGATATTATGTGACTTTCCAATTAAATCATCTTGATAATAACCTGTTTTTTTACAAAATGTATTATTAACAAAAGTTATTATTCCTTTATTGTCTGTCTTTGATATAAGTGCTTCATTATCAATTAATTTTAAATACTCTTCACTTTTCATTTTTTTTAAATTTTCATTCTTTTTTTTGTATATATTTTGTATTATTTCTTCTAGTGCTAATTCAGTTTGTATAAAGTTTATTGGTTTTAGTATATAAGCAGAAGTATTTAAATTTAATGCTTTTATAGTTTGCGTTATTTCTGATTTACCTGTTGTAATAATAAATGCAGTAGAGCTACAAATTGATCTGATTTTTTCTAACATTTCAATTCCATTCATTTTTGGCATATTAATATCGCTTATAATTAAGTCATAGGGATTATTTAATAATCTTGCCTCTTGAAATTTTAAATATGCATCTGAACCATTATTGCAAAAGGTCACTTGATTAAATTTTCTTTTTAAATATTTACCAAATAAACTTCTAATAGAATCGTCATCTTCAACATATAGAATATTAAAATGATTTTGTGAGTAAATTTTCATTTTAAACCCTTAATTGATAGCCCATTCCATATAAGTTTTCTATATTTAATGTATTAATTTTTATTCTTATTCTTGAAATAAGATTCTTTAAATTTGAATTAGAAGACTCATCATCCAAAGAATCTTCCCATAATAGATATATAATATCTTCAGTTTTTATTAATGTATTTACATTATCAAATAATAAATCTAACAATAGAATCTCTTTTTTTGTTAATTTAATTGACTTATTATTTTGATAAATAGTTTTATTGTCTCTATCCCAATACAAGTTATTATTTAGGTGAACGTAGTTAGATAATTTTTTTATGTAATCTTGTCTAAACTTCTTGTTAATTATATTATCAATACTGCCAAACAATCTTTTAATATCTAAAGGTTTTAGAATATAATCGTTGATATCAAGTTCTATTAATTGTAATATATTATTTAAGTCAGTTTGTCCTGTGAGAAATATAAAAGGAATAAATTCATCCATTTGACGGATATTTTGTAATAATTCAGTCCCATCCATCATTGGCATATTAATATCACTAATTATAATATCAAAGTTTTCATTATTTAGAAAATAATTTTTATATATTTTTAATGCATCAACACCATTTTGGGCAACAACTACTTTATTATATTTTCTTTTTAAAAGTTTTAATAATAACTCTTGCGTAAGACTTTCATCTTCAACCAACAATATTTGTATGTTTGACTTTTCATTTATTAATTTATTCATAATTGTATTTTATTAATTAAAGGTATTGCAATAGTATTAATACTTTAAAATTTATATATTTTTAAAAGTAAAAATTTGAAATATCTTTATATTAAACCTTTCAAATATTTTTATTTTAGTACTTTATCATTAGATAATATTAGAAAAATACTATTTTATATAAATAAATAATACTATTATGATATTTTCTTTAAATATAATTACAAATAAATAATAATTTAGTAAGGATAATATGTGAATAAAGAATTTACAATACTTATTATAGGTAATGTTATTGAAAATGTTGATTCTTTTGACTTATTCTTAAAATATGAATCAGATATAAAAATAATAAGTACTCTTAATATTGATGAATCTAATTTAATATTGGATAAAAAAAATATAGATTTGGTTTTATGTGATATTCAAATTCAAGACCAAGATATGTTTAATTTTATAGAAGAGATAAAAAGAATACAAAAACTAAAAGATCTTCCTATTATATTTATTACTGAAGAATATAACAAAGAAAATGAAAAAAAAGCTTATAGTTTAGGTGCAATTGACTATATCTTAAAAACTATTGATGAAGACTTATTATTTTCAAAATTAAAAATGTATATAAAATTATTTGAAAAAGATAAACTAAATACACAATCTTTAGAAAATTTAACTAGTATATTACAACATAAAACAAAAATGGTTAGCATAGGTGAAATGTTAGGTGTGATTTCTCATCAATTAAAACAACCATTAAATATCTTATCTTTATTTTGTGAAGATATGAAACTCTCTTATGATTATGAAGAAATTAATAAAAAATCAATAAAAGATTTTTCATTAAATACGAGAAAGCAAATTCATTATATGCAAGAAACAATTGATGTTTTTTTAGATTTTTTTAATCCATGTAAATATAAAAAAGATTTTTTAATTAGTGATGCTATTAATTTTAGTTTAGATTTATTAAGTTCTGAAATTTCAAATAATAATATAACTATAAAAAAAGATTTTGAAAGTGATTATAAATTGAATGGTGTAAGGATGGAATTATCTCAAGTTATTATTAATTTAATTGTTAATTCAATTCAAGCATATTCTGAACGTAATATTGAAAATAGATTTATTAATATTGAATTATTTAAAAAAGATGATAATAATTTTTTGAAAATTTCAGATAATGCAGGTGGTATAAAATTAGATAATTTAGAAAAAATATTTAAACCTCAATTTACGACAAAATTATCGGGAAGTGGAATGGGTTTATACATGGTTAATTTAGTTATAAAAAATAGTTTTAATGGTATTTTAAATTTAAATAATTATAAAGATGGCGTATCATGTCTTGTGAAATTTTAATTTGTAGTTAAATAGGATGAGATAAACTCATCCTATTATTATACTTTACTTCATATTCTAATTTTTTTATCCATACATTAAATTTGGTAAGAATAAAACTATATCTGGAATATAAGTTACTAGCAATAGTCCAACAAGGATAGTCATAGTCCAAGGGAATGCTGCAATAATCACATCTTTTATACTCATGCCTGTTAGTCCAGATGTTACAAACAGGTTAAGTCCAACAGGTGGGGACACCATTCCTAGTTCCATATTCACAGTAATTACAATACCAAAGTGAATTGGGTCAATTCCAAGTGCAACAGCAACAGGAAGTAATAAAGGTACCATAATCATTATAATAGCACTTGGCTCCATAAATGAACCAGCTAAAATAAGTAGAACGTTCACCATTAGTAAGAACATATATTTATCAACATTTGCTTCAATTAATGCATTAGTAATTCCTTGAGGAATATTTTCAATTGTTAAAAAGTGTGCAAATAACATAGCGTTTGCAATAATAAACATAATCATAGATGTAGTTTTTGCAGACTCTAATGCTGTTGTATAAATCTTTGTAATTTTAATATCTTTATAAATAAATACTGAAACAATAAATGCCCAAACACAAGCTACAGCCGCTGCTTCAGTTGGAGTAAAGATTCCACCATATATTCCACCAATAACAATAACAATTGTCATAAGTCCCCATGAAGCTTCTTTCATCTTTTGGAATCTTACTTTAAATGGTTGTGGTTCAGTTCTTTCAAATCCAAGTCTTCTCGCCCCAATATATGTTACAACCATCATCATGATACCAAGCATAATTCCTGGAACAACACCCGCCATAAATAGTCTACCAATAGAAACTTCAGCTGTAACACCATATACGATTAATACAATTGAAGGCGGAATTAGAATACCTAAAGAACCTGCAGTCGCAATTGTACCAACAGCGTACTTCTTAGGATAACCAGCTTGCATAATTGCACCAAACATAATAGAACCAATTGCAACTACAGTTGCAGGAGAAGAACCAGAAACAGCAGCAAAGATAATAGATGCAAAAATTGCAGAGATTGGAAGTCCACCTGGAAGGTGTCCTACAATAGACTTAGCAAACTCAATAATTCTTTGAGCAGCACTACCTTTTGATAAAAGGTTACCAGCAAAAATGAACATAGGAATCGCCATTAATGAATAATGTTCAATTTTTTCAAACATCATAGCAGATATTTCAATTGGAGAAATATCTGTAAATACCATTAATGTTACAAAAGTGGAAGCTCCTAAACAAATTGCAATAGGAGTTCCTAAAATTACTAGGAAGAAAAATATTCCAAATAATAAAGCTACACTCATAGCATACCCCCTGTTTTCTTTTCAACTTCTTTAACCATATCATTTAACTTTTTAACATTTTCATTATCTGCATTTCTTTGTGCACCAATTCCCATCTCTGATAAAACATGTTCGGCTTCACTTTCTTTTAAAATTTTATCATGAGGTGTAGTTAAAATTACATATATTCTTTCTGCTACTCTATATCCAGCAAATGCAAAAGATATTGGAATAACTAAATAAATAATCCACATTGGCATATCCCATAAGTCAATTGATCTTTCATCTAAATCAATTACTAATAGTAGATATTCGTAACCAAAATATGAAACTGAAAGTAAAAATATTAAAGTTACTAAGTGTGAAAGTAATAACATTACTTTTGCAATTTTAGATGGTACAATATCAAGAATAATAGTTACTGCAATATGAGCATCTTTTTTAAAACAATATGCAGCACCAAAAAATGTACTCCATAAGAACAAAAAGATTGTTAGTTCTGTTGCCCAAACTAAAGATGCATCAAAAGCGTATCTTGCTACAACATTAGTAAAAGCAATTGCAACTCCCGCACTTATACCAATAACTGCAATCGATTGATTTATAAAACCAATAGTCTTGCCTATAATATTAAACATTTTTAACTCCTTTATTCTTATATAAAAATTATAATAAAATCTTATGTAGCTATTATGTAAATAATAATAAATCAGTAAATTCTTTTTTATTTATAATACATGCGTTTTTTTTAATTTTATTATATTTAATACTGTCTTTTTTAAGGTTTTTTGTTGTATCTGTAGGTTTAAGGACTATTCTTTATAAATAGTCCTTATTAAATTATTTAGTAGCTAGAGTTTTTTCAATTAACTCTTTACCAATTTTCTTTTTATCATAGAATTCAGGATAAATTGTACTAACTTTGTCTGCCCAAGCTTGTCTTTGTTCAGAAGAAAGATTTATAATTTCTAATTTTCCAGTTTTTTGTGCATATGCTTTTATTTCATTAAATTGTTGAGTATTTAATTCATCTGCATATTGTCTCTCTTTTTGTGTAGCTTCATTCATAGCTTGAATGACATTTTTTTGTAAATCTTCAGGTAAAGACTTCCAGAATTTTTTAGACATTACTACTAAATATCCTAAGTAACCGTGATTACTTACAGTTAAATATTTTTGTACTTCATAAAACTTTTTAGTAAATATATTAGAATTTGTATTTTCTTGACCGTCAATTACACCTTGTTGTAAACCTGAATAAACTTCAGAAAAAGGCATCATTTGAGGATTCGCTCCAACAGCATGGAATTGTGCTTCAAGTACTTTAGAAGACATAATTCTAAATTTTTGACCAGAAGCATCTTCAGGTTTAATTAATGCCTTTTTTGATGAAGATAGTTGTTTAAAGTGGTTATCCCAAAATGATAAGGCTACAATACCTTTTTTTCTTACTAAATCTTTTAGTTTTTCACCAACTTCACCATCTTGAACTCTATGTAAATGATTTATATCTTTAAATAAAAATGGTAGATCAAATAAAGCTAATTGAGGTACTATTTTACCAAACTTAGAAAAGCTTGGTGCAGCCATTTGAACTGAATTTAATCTAAGTGCTTTTAAGACAGCATTATCTTTATACAATTGAGATGATGGGTAAACTTGAACATCAATCCTACCTTTACTTAACTCTTCAAGTCTTTTTTCGAAAAATCTTGCAGCCTTACCTTTAGGTGTATTATCACTTACAACATGCGAGAATTTAAGTGTAAAATCAGCAGCCACACCTGCTGTAGCTAAGATTGCAGCCGTAACTGTTCCAATAATTAATTTTTTCATTTTAACTCCTTAATTTGTTTATAGAAAAAGTATAATCAAAACTTGTGTATAACTTATGTAAAAAAGTGTAAATTTAAAAAAAAATAACTAAAAAATAGCATTAAAATAGCATTTGTTTAGCTAGAGTAAAATCACAAGAAAATTATGTATAAATTTCATAAAGTCGTAGGTGTCGATTAACCTAGATATTTATATCCAAAAAGATTTAACCATTTTTTAAACAATTTTTTAGTATATTATTACCCTTTATGAGGAATATAAAGATACTAATACAAAGGATAATAATGGGATGTAATTTAGATTTACTTACGTCTTCTAAAGATAATTGTGGTTTTGGTTTAATGGCAGATTTAAAAAATAGACCAAGTCACGAAAATTTAGAAGATGCTATTACTTCGCTTGAGCGAATGATGCACAGAGGTGCAGTGGCAGCAGACGGTAAAACTGGTGATGGTTCAGGTTTACTATTATCTATGCCAAATAAATTTATGAGAAAAATTGCTAATGAAAATGGAATAGATTTACCTGAAAAATATGCTGTTGCAATGATATTTACAAAAGATTTAGCTGATATAGATGTATTTAAATCATATTGTGAAGATAATGATTTAAAAGTATTATTAACAAGAGAAGTACCTTTAGAAAAAGAAGCTTTAGGACAACAAGCATTAGAAACTCTACCATATATAATTCAAGTTTTTGTAAGTGCTAATGCTCTTATGTCATCAAAAAGATTTGATGCTATGCTATATTTAACACGAAAAGAGTGTGAGCATAAATTAGTAGACAAAAGAGATTTTTATATTCCTACATTTTCGTCAAAAGTTATAGCGTATAAAGGGCTTATTATGCCTACGCATATTAAAAACTTTTATATAGATTTAAGAGATGATGATTTCCAAATATCATTTGCTTTATTTCATCAAAGATTTTCAACTAATACTCTACCTCAATGGAGATTAGCTCAACCATTTAGGACAATTGCTCATAATGGAGAGATTAACTCAGTTGAAGCAAATAGGTTTAATGTACAAATTAAATCGGAGAATATAAAATCTGAAATATTTACTGATGAAGAGATTCAAAGATTGTTACCTATTTTACAAGTAGGTTCTTCTGATTCTGCTTCATTAGATAATATGTTTGAATTTTTAATTGCAAATGGTGTTGATTTTTTTAAAGCTGCAAGAAGCTTAGTTCCAGCACCTTGGCAAAATGCACCGCATATGGATCCTAGCTTAAGAGCATTTTATGAATATGCCTCAACTGGGATGGAAGCCTGGGATGGTCCAGCAGCAGTATCTTTAACTGATGGTAGACATATTGGGTGTTTAATTGATAGAAATGGATTAAGACCTTCTAAGTATGTAATTACTAAAAATCATAAAATATATATAACATCTGAATATGGAACTTTAATATTAGAAGAAGATAATATTTTAGAAAGAGGTAGATTACAATCAGGAGAAATGATTGGATTAGATCTTAAACATGGTAAGGTATTAAAAGAAGAAGATATAAATGATTATCTTAAGTCATCTCAAAACTATGGAAAATGGTTAAATGCTGATATGGATTATCTTCAAGAATATATTGACGAATCATTTTTAGATACTTCAGATTATAATGTTGAAGATTTAGAAAAAAGACAAAAATATTATAATATTACTTATGAAGTAATTGACCAAATGATTGAACCAATGTCAAAAGACGGAAAAGAGCCAGTTGGTTCAATGGGTGATGATACTCCTTTGGCCTGTTTTTCTAAAGTAAATAGAAACTTTACTGACTTCTTCAGACAAAAATTTGCACAAGTTACAAATCCTCCTATTGATCCATATAGAGAAAAAATTGTAATGTCTTTAGAGACTGGATTTGGACATATTCATAATGTTTTAGATGAAAAACCGGAATATGCAAAAAGATTAAAAGTTGCAAGTCCTATTTTGATGAAAGAAAAATTTGATGTACTAAACTCTTTTGGTGATCCTAGATCTCCAAGATTTGATTCTTACTATAAAAATAAACTTTTCTCTACTACTTTTAAAAGTGATTTAAAAAATTCTTTAGAAGAATTAGCTGCTAAAATTGTAAAATCTGTAAAAGAAGAGAATATATCAGTAGTTATATTAGATGATAGAGATGTAAATGAAAGTTTAAAGCTAATTCCTATGGCAATGGCCATTGGTTTTGTAAATCAAAAATTATTAGCAGAAAAAATTAGACATTATGTTTCAATTGTAGCAGTTACTGGTGAAGTTTATGATCCACATATGGCTGCAGTTATGATTGGATATGGAGTTACTGCAATCTATCCTTATATGATGTATGCTTCAACTTTAGCTTTTTATAAAAGAAGAGAAATTTCAAAATATGAAATGCAAAGTGTACTTAAAAATACTCAAAAAGCAGTTAATGCAGGTATCTTAAAAATTATGTCAAAAATGGGTATTTGTACAATCGCTTCATATAGAAATTCAAGACTTTTTGATGTTATTGGATTAAATGATGAAATTATAGAAGACTGTTTCTCTGAATCACATTCAGACTTAGCTGGACTTTCATATGAAGATATTGAAAAAAGAGTAGAAAAACAACATTTTAATGCATTTTATGATGATAAACATATGTTTCCTTTAGATTTAGGTGGTTTTTACAAATATATTGATGGTGGTGAATACCATGATTATGGACCAGATGTAACTAGAGCTATGCATAATAAAAATGCTAATAATAAAGAAGACATAAGCGATTTTAAAAAATTAAAAGATTTAGTTGATAATAGAGATAAGAAATTTATTAGAGATTTTTTTGAATTTGATTCAGATAAAAAATCAATTGATATAAGTGAAGTTGAATCTACTTCTGAAGTTTTTAAAAGATTTGCAAGTGCAGCAATGTCATGTGGTTCAATTTCACCTGAAGCTCATGAAGCAATGGCAATGGCTATGAATACTATTGGTGGTATGAGTAACTCTGGTGAGGGAGGAGAAGATCCAGCTAGATTTAATACTCTTAAAAACTCAAGAATAAAACAAGTTGCTTCAGGTAGATTTGGTGTAACGCCAGGATATTTAAGAAGTGCTGATGAAATTCAAATTAAAGTAGCACAAGGTGCAAAACCTGGAGAAGGTGGACAGTTGCCAGGACATAAAGTAACTCCACTTATTGCAAGTCTTAGGCATACAATTGCTGGTGTAACTCTTATATCTCCTCCTCCTCATCATGATATTTATTCTATTGAAGATTTAGCACAGTTAATATTTGATCTTAAACAAATCAATCCTGAAGCAAAAATAACAGTAAAATTAGTATCAACTATAGGTGTTGGAACTATTGCTGCTGGTGTTGCAAAAGCTTATGCTGATAGAATTGTTATTTCTGGTGCTGATGGTGGTACTGGTGCTGCTCCTTTAACATCAATTAAACATACAGGTAATCCTTGGGAACTTGGTCTTTCAGAAGCACATAATGCCTTGAAAGCAAATCATCTAAGAGAGTTTGTTCATGTACAAACAGATGGTGGACTTAAAACTGGTATGGATGTTGTAAAAGCAGCTTTACTTGGTGCTGAATCTTATGCTTTTGGTACAGCTGCACTAACACTACTTGGTTGTAAAATTTTAAGAATTTGTCATACAAACAAGTGTTCTGTAGGGGTTGCTACACAAGATGAAAATTTAAGAGAACATTTTTCTGGTACAGTTGAGAGATTAATATCTTATTTTACATTTATTGCCGAAGATGTAAGAGGAATTCTTGCAAGTTTAGGTTATAAAACTATAGAAGAAATTGTTGGTAGAAGTGATTTATTAAAAGTTATTGATGATGATTTTGCAAAGAAATTTGATTTTCAAAATGTATTAAGAAGAATAGATGGTATTGATACTTGTCAAAAAGAGTCTAATGTACCATTTGATAAAAATAAGTTTGAAAAAGAGTTACTTAAAAAAGTTCATAGAACTATTGAAAAACCATCAACTCCTATAAAAATTAAAGAGACTATCTCAAATTTAAATAGATCATTTGGTACTTTAATATCTGGTGAAATTGCTAAATATTATGGCGACAAAGGACTACCTGATAATTCAATTAATATTCATTTAAAAGGAATAGCAGGTCAATCTTTTGGTGCATTATTAAGTAAGGGAATGAATTTATATCTTGATGGAGCCGCAAATGATTATGTTGGTAAAGGTATGAATGGTGGTAAAATAATCATAAATACAAAACATCAAGGTCCAGAATTTGCTGGTGCTGGTAATACTTGTTTATATGGTGCAACTGGCGGTAAACTTTATGTAAGAGCTGCCGCTGGAGAAAGATTTGGAGTAAGAAATTCTGGATGTACATCAGTTGTTGAAGGTACGGGGGATAATGCTTGTGAATATATGACTGGTGGAATTGTAGTAATCTTAGGAAACACTGGAGTTAATTTTGGTGCTGGAATGACAGGTGGACTATCTTTTGTTTATGATCCTGAAAAAACTTTCGTAGATAAGATGAATCAAGAGTTAATTGAATCAGTTAGAATTGATACAGATGATACAGAGAGAGAAAGATTATATTTAAAAAGATTGCTTATGGATTATTTACATGAAACTGAATCTTTAAGAGCAGAATGGATTTTAGAAAACTATAGAGCTGAGATTAGAAACTTCTGGATGATTAAACCAAAAAATATGACAGTGTTACCACTGAATCCGGATGAGGGAGATTAAAAGATGTTAAATTTTACAAAATTTGAAAGAATAAATCCTGAAAAAAGAGATGTTCTACAAAGATTAAAAGATTATAATGAAGTTTATCAAGTATTTGGAAAACAAAGAGCTAGAGAACAATCTGATAGATGTATGCAATGTGGTGATCCTTACTGTCATACAGGCTGTCCTTTACATAACTTTATTCCTGCTTGGTTAAAACAAACAGCTGAAAAAAATTTAGATTTAGCTTTTGCGTTATCAAATGAAACTTCTCCTTTCCCTGAAATTTTAGGAAGAATCTGTCCTCAAGATGTATTATGTGAAGGAGCTTGTTCTTTAAATACTGGCCATGGAGCTGTATCTATTGGTGCAGTTGAAACTCATTTAAATGAAAGAGCATTTGAAAATGGTATGAAACCTAGATTTGCTGCTATTAAAGGCGATAAAAAAGTTGCTATCATTGGTTCGGGTCCTTCAGGTATTTCTGCAGCCACTTTTCTTTTAAGAAGAGGAATTGCAGTTGAAATGTTCGAAAGAGATGATAGAGCAGGTGGTCTTTTAATGTATGGAATTCCTGGGTTTAAATTAGATAAAACTACAGTTGATAGAAGAATTAACTGGCTAATTGAAGCTGGTATGAAATTACATTTAAATTGTGAAATTGGAAAAGATAAATCTATTCTAGATTTAGAAAAAGAGTTTGATGCTATTTTTATTGGTATTGGAGCTAAACAAGGAAGATTTGCTGGAATTGAAGGTGAAGATTCTTCAAATACTTATTTAGCTATGGATTTTTTAACTGGTATTCAAAAAAGAAATTTAGGTAAAGAAGTCGATTTTATTGAAGTAAAAGATAAAAAAGTTGTAGTTATTGGTGGTGGAGATACAGCAATGGATTGCGTAAGGTCATCAGTAAGAGAAGGTGCAAAATCAGTTAAATGTCTTTATAGAAGAGATGAATCTAATATGCCTGGAAGTAAAAAAGAGGTAGTAAACTCTAAAGAAGAGGGTGTTGAATTTGTCTTTAATGTAAGTCCTAAAAAAATTATAACACTTAATAACGAAGCTCAAGGTATTGAACTTCTGAAAACTGGACTTTCTGAACCAGATGAATCTGGAAGAAGAAGAGTTAGTATAATTGATGGAAGTGAGCATACAGAAGATGCAGACATTATAATTTTTGCATTAGGTTTTTCACCTGAAGTTCCAAAGTTTTTAAGTGATGCAAATATCAAAACTAATTCTTGGGGTGGTATTGAGATAAATGAACTTTGTCAAACTTCTAATTCAAAATTTTATGCAGGTGGAGATTGTCAAAGAGGTGCACATCTAGCTGTAACAGCTGCCGCTGATGGTAGAGAAGCAGCTAAAGAGATAACAAAACTATTTTCTTAAAATGTTTGATTATAGCTCATTTACTAATGCAGTGATAGAAGCAAATAAAGAGCTATATGAATATATGAATATTCATATGAGCTCTTTAGATTTAAAAGAATCTGAAACTATAGGTTTTGGAGGAGATAATAGTTTACAAATAGATTTAATAGCAGAAAATATTTTTATTAAGCATTTAAATAGTTTTGGAGATATTTTTTCTGAAGAAATTGGCCTTTTATCTTCAAAATCTAATATTAAAATTGTTATAGATCCAATTGACGGAAGTCATAATTTACAATCTGGTTTATCTTATTACGGAACTTCAGTTGCTTTAAAAATAGATGATAAAACAAAGGCTGGATATGTTTGTAATTTAGTTAATAAAGTTATGATATATAAAGTTAATGATGATTTAAAACAAATAGATATAATAAGTAAAAGAAATATTGAAATATTAGAAGTTGAAAATTCTGCAATAGGTATTTTCGAAAGAGCCTATTCTTATCCTACCTTATGTGAAAAATTGTATAGAAATAAACTAAAATTTAGAAGCCCAGGTGCAGTAGCAATTTCCTTAGCATATGCTAAAAATTATAATTTTGTAATTTTTGTTGGTAACATTAGAGAGTTTGATGTTGCAGCTTCTTTATATATTTGTAATGATCTTCTTGTTCATCAAGAAGATGAATTTATAGTTGTTAGTAAAAACGACGATTTTTTTACTCTGTTAAAGAACTTATTAATGAAGAATAGGCTATAACTCCAAGATAATATCTTAGAGTTAGGAAAGTTTAAATGTCATTAATTATAACTGATGAATGTATCGCCTGTGATGCCTGTAGAGAAGAGTGTCCAAATGATGCAATAGAAGAAGGGGATCCAATATATGTTATTGATCCAGATCGCTGTACTGAGTGTGTAGGTCATTATGAAGAGCCTGCATGTATTGAAGTATGTCCTGTTGATTGTATAATAGTTGATTCTGATAATCGTGAGACAATGGAAGAATTACAATTTAAATTTGAGCAGTTAGAAAAAGAAGAAGTGTAAATGGCAAAAGTAACAACTATTATAGACATTGGTTCAAACTCAATGCGTATGGTTGTTTTAGAAAAGAGTAGTCGTTTTGCATTTAATCTTATAAATGAAACAAAAAGTAGGGTTAAAATTTCTGAAGGTTGTTATGAAAATGATGGCAATCTTCAAGAAAAACCTTTACAAAGAGCTTTAAACTCATTAGAATCTTTTTTAAATATCTCTAAAGCTTTAAAATCTAGAAAAATAATCTGCGTTGCAACTTCTGCATTAAGAGATGCTCCAAATTCAAAAGCTTTTATAAAAAAAGTAAAAGATGAATTAAAACTTAATATTAAAATTATTGATGGACCTAAAGAGGCATATTATGGTGGAATTGCTGCTTTAAATTTAATTTATTGCAATGATTTTGTAACTGTAGATATTGGTGGTGGTTCTACTGAATTTGCTTTTATCAAAAATGGCAAGATTGAACATTGTATTTCTTTAGATGTCGGAACTGTACGTATGCATGAGTTGTTTTTTGAAAGAAATGATTTAGAAGGTGCTAAAAATTTTGTTTTAGAAAAATTAAAAGAAGTAAAATCTTGTGGCTTTGAAATACCTTCCACTGTTGTTGGTATTGGTGGAAGTATTAGGGCTTTAAGTAAAATTATTAAGAAAAATAATTCTTACCCTTTAGATATTTTACATGGATTTACTTATGATCTTGATACAAATAAACATTTTTTTGATTCAATTTTAGATGCTGAGGATAATGCAAGTTTAAAACTTCTTGGTATTAAAAAAGACAGACATGATACTATAAAAGAGGGAACTTTTATATTTAAATCAATTTTAGATGAATTAAATATTAAAAAGGTTATTACTTCTGGAGCAGGAGTTAGAGAAGGTGTTTATCTAAGTGATTTGCTTAGGTCTTCTAATTATAAATTCCCGTCAAATTTTAATGTAAGTGTACGAAGTTTACTTGATAGGTTTCAAATAGATTCTAAGTTAAGTACATATTTTGGTAAAAATGCTGGAGATATTTTTAATGCTTTAAGTCCTTTACATAATTTAGACAATAAATATAGGACTCTTTTAGTAATTGCTTCAAAACTACACTCAATTGGTACTACCTTGAACTTTTATAAATCAAATGATAATACTTTTGATTTTATTTTAAATGGTTTAAATTATGATTTTTTACACTCTTCAAGAGTTACAATAGCGCATATAATTAAGTATTCAAAAAAATCTTTACCTTCAAAATGTGATTTAGAGAAGTATGAAGAGTTATTACCTTGTTTTGAAACTATGCAATGGTTGTCTTTTATGATAACAATTAATTTAACAATTAATCAAGATTTTTCAAATCCAAAAGTAAAATATAAATTAAAAGATAATAAATTAAAGATATATCTTGAAAGAGAAATTTATTTAGTACAAAATGAAATAGATAAAATTCAGGCTCCAAAGGATTGTAAAGTTAAGGTTATCACTTGAGATTAGCAATTGTAAAATTATCTGCTATGGGAGATATTATTCATGCCATGGTAGCTTTACAATTTATTAAAAAACAGGATTCTTCAATAAAAATAGATTGGTTTGTTGAAAAAGCTTTCGCTGAAGTATTAAAATATAATCCTGATATAGAAAATATATATGCTTTAGATTTAAAATCTATAAAAAAAGATAAGAGAAATTTTTTCTCTCAAAAAGATTTAATTAAAGAGTATTCAAAAAATTCTTATGATTTAGTAATTGATGCGCAAGGATTACTTAAATCTGCAATTGTTGCAAAGCTACTAGGAAAAAGAATTGCAGGATTTGATAAAAAATCTATTAGAGAAAGTGTATCTTCTTATTTATATAATGAAAAAATTTCTTGTAGTTATGAGACTAATGTTATTGAAAGAAATTTAGCTGTTTTGTGTAAACCATTAAACATTGAATTTGCACAAAAAGATATTTTAAATAAAAAAGCTTTTTTGTATTATGATAATGAACCAAAAGAAATATACTCTTACTTAAGAAGTGAGAAAAAAAATATTCTTTTTATAGTAGGAGCTAGTAAAGCTTCTAAGATGTATTCTAAAGAAAAATTTGCTAAAATAATAAATTCTTTAAATGAAAATTGTTTAATTTTGTGGGGTAATGAGGAAGAGAAAAAAATAGCTGAAGAGATATCTTTAAACTCTAACTCTATTGTGTTACCTAAAATAGATTTGAATATATTAAAAATGGTGATTTCAAAGTGTGATTTAGTTATTGGTAATGATACTGGACCTACTCATATGGCTTGGGCCTTAAATATACCATCAATTACAATCTTTGGAAATACTCCAGGGTATAGAAATACTTATTTAACGAAGATAAATAAGATTATTGAGTCAGATTCTAAAGTTGATGCTTTAAAACTTGAAAAAGAGGATTATTCCATTAAAGATATTGATGAAAAAGAGATTTTCAAACTAATAGAACAGTTACTTTAAGGTAGATTATTGACAAATTATATAGTATATTTAATTTATAAATTTTTTGAATTTTTTTTCAAAATCACTCGTAATTTTTTATTAAAACATCTTTTAGGGTTAATTTCTAAAATAGTATATATATTTAATAAAAAACATAGAAGAATTGTTGACATTAAT
>JAAETO010000009.1 GCA_024228275.1 Arcobacter sp. | reverse complement strand
GAGATAATTGATAATTTTGAAATAGGACGGTAGTCAGCGGGACACTGAGCAGAGGAGCTTTTCGGAACAGTTACAACCTCTGCTCGCTTCCATGGGGTCGGAATACTACCATCAGCCAGCGAGCGGTTGATTAGAACTCCAATAGAGGGAGCCAGAACAGAGCTGCAATTGCGGAGAAAGACAGCAGGAATCCTGTCTGGACCACAGGATTTTTTGATAGACAGAGAACTCAGCTGCTTTTCAACGAACGTGTAATCACAGTGAAAATCAGCAGGGAGTGGCTGCTTGTTGAAAACAGGAAGGTCACGCTGGGCAGAGAAAACACTGTCAAACCGATTTGCAAATGCGGTAGCTTTCGTCTGCGGGTCATTAGTAGTATTGCCATCAGACAAAAGCAGGGCAGGGCTTTCCTTAGTTCGGCCAGAAAGATCACTAACAGTTCTCCAGAAATCCGCCGGTCCTTCACATTTACTGAAAGCGTCGGTGACAGAGTCTCGGCGAGCCTGAAACAGTTCAGACTTAAGTTGTTTTCGCAGACGTTTGAAGCGAGAGTACGCAGTAG
>JAAETO010000008.1 GCA_024228275.1 Arcobacter sp. | reverse complement strand
TATTTTTCCATTAAACCTTTTAAATAAATATTAAGTATTTGTATGTTATAAGGCTCTGATTTATCAGCTATTTGAAATATCATATTTTCTTCATCATCATTGTTTGGCTGCGCATCAATACTTAGAAACATACTGTTGAAAAACATTTCAACCATCTTTTTGTCTTTTGGGTTTTTACGTATTTCATTTAGTTTATGTTCTGGTATACGCATACCGCCTCTGGCCATATCAATACGTCTTCTTAAATGACCTTTGATACGTTTTGCAAAAAACGACTTTAATGTTTTTTCAATGTCTTCTGCGTCAATTAATCTTTCCCAGTCTAGTTTGTCTACAGCTTTTATTAAAGCTTCAGAACCTATTTGTATAAGATCATTAATGCTTAATACACCTGATGCTTGTTGCGTGGTTGAAAACTTACGCGCTAAGTTTTCTACAAGAGGTAGAAACTTAACTATAAGCTCATCACGACTATAATAGTCATAAAACTTTTCATCAGGCATAGATTTTTTAAGATCTTCTTTATATCTAATATAATTTTGTACATTATATTTCTTCATTGTCTTCTATTTTTTCAAATGCTTGTGACATTAGCTCGTTATCAGCATAATAAATATTACCAATGCTCGCCATCCACTCGTTAAACTTCTGTTTCATATTTTTCTATTATTTGCTCGTTAGTAGAATCATCTATATAATAAGTATAACCGTTTAGTTCTATATATAAAGAGTTTTCTGAATTAATTTGTATGTTCATAAATCTTCATTTAATAATTGTTTTTCTTTTTTCAAAGTATTATTAATATTACGTTGTATTGTTCGTTCAGAGCAATTAAGTAAACTTGCAACTTCACTCCAAGTTATTTTCTTGTTTAATTCGTTTAAGTCTAACATGCATTGATAAATAGTTTCTTCATTGACACTACTTGATCTACCTATTAGCTTACCTACAATACTCATCTTTTGTTCAGGTGTTAACCCGCTATAGTCTTTAAATAGTATTTTACGTTTTTTGTTTACAGGTGGATCACCACTTAATGCAAACACATCTTTAATCATATCTTGTAGTTTTTTATCACTAATAAAAAATGTTACAAAACCGTTTTCTTTATTAGCTATAAATTCAAATACAGAGTTTATATCAATATTATTATCTTGATTTAAATAATGTAAAACATAAAAATGCCACTTTAAAGACCTGTACGTAGTTATCTTAGCCCTGCTGTTAAACAAGTGATAAGCTTCATGCGTACCATCTTCATAGTATTTATACAAATTAGTTTCAATAGTAGGTATATCATTTATAGGATCTCGCCTATAAATAACATGTCTATTATTTAACCATTTTATGTTTCTTTCATGTGACATTAGCCCCTTACTTTATTATCTTTACGGGCTTTTGTCACCCTTGGTTTAACAAAATTTTTAATTTTGGTTTTTATATTAAAAGCATCAGTTGACACTAAATGCTTATACGTCTTTATTCTACTCATATATTTTTTCTATTTTAGGATTTGCAACTATATGTTTTTC
>JAAETO010000007.1 GCA_024228275.1 Arcobacter sp. | reverse complement strand
CTTATATCAGAGAAATCAAACTCTATTCTAGAACTTTTTCCATTTAAATAAGACTTCATAAGAACCTTAATAGCATCAGCCCACCCTTCAATAGAATCACCTATTAAATATCTTCTTTTTCTTTTTAAGTAAGGTTTGTTTACTAATGGTAATTGTTTAATATGATGTTGTTGTACTGAATAACCAACACCAGTTCCACCAAGTAGTAAAAACATAACCTCACTAAAAGAATCCACGCTATCTATGGGTAGATACGCACAGTTATAAACTCTATTGGGAGAAATCTCAATAGGTTTACCACCGAACTGTAAACTACGCATAGACGGTAGAATCTTTTTATTATATACAAATCTATAGCTTTCTTCAATATTATCTTTCAATTCTGGATACCGTTTTATGTGCATGTTTTTATTACGAGTTACCAATTCCACCCACGACTCTCTTCTATTTAACTCTGGTATATATTTAGCATACTTCATGTACACAGTTATATTTGACAAGATATTATTTGATAATTCCATCTATATTATTAATTATATATTTATTTATTTTTTCTTGATATCTTTTAAATACATTACATATACAACATATGTAAGAATTAAAATCTGTAGTTCAAGTATGATTGTTGCGTTCATTTTTTATTTTTTTATGAACCTAAGTGTTTCATTTTTTTGATTATTTTTTATGTTTAATAAGTAGAATCCTTTTGCATAATCTTCAAGATCTATCTTTAGCGTATTGAATTTATTATCAAAAGTTTTATCATACATTATTTCCCCTATAGCATTTATAACTGTAATAG
>JAAETO010000006.1 GCA_024228275.1 Arcobacter sp. | reverse complement strand
AGAAACCTAATGTTACTGTATTTGCTAATACATCTACTTCATATTTTGCTTCTACAGTTTTTTCAATTAGATTGTTTGCATCATCTCTTCCTTCAGCAGTTACTACAAATTCTTTATCTGAATCTGCAGCTAAGTCTGAACCTGCTACTTCTACTTCCCAAGTAAGATCTGATTTTACTGATGCTGAGTAATCTTTACCATTTACTGTAAATCTTACGATATCACCTTCTGCTAATTCTCCACTTACTTTTCCACTTACTGTTACATTTCCTTCTGATTCTACTTTATTTATAATATCATCAGCTGTTATAGGATTTACTGTTACTGTACCTTCAGCTACTAAATCTTTTGTATGTGTTGATACAGCAGTAGCAAGAATAGGATTCCCTTCATTATCCACTCCATTTGCTGTAACTGTAAATGATAAATCTGCTGCTAAATCTGATCCTTTTACATCAACTGCCCAATTTCCGTATATATCTACTGTTGTTGAGTAATCTGTACCATTTACTGTAAATGATATTTTATCTCCAGTTGCTAACTCTCCATCTACACTTCCGCTTACTCTTACAGCAGAAGATTGTGATTCTTCTATATTAATTATATCGTCAGTTGTTATTGGATCTACAGTTACTGTACCTTCACCTTTTACATCTACAATATACTCATGAGTTTCTGTTGTTTCAATCAGGTTACCTAAATTATCTTCGCCTCTTGCTATTACTTCAAATGATTTATCTGCATCTGCTACTAAATCTGATCCTTGTACATTAACTTCCCAAGTAAGGTCTGATTTTACTGTTGTTGTATATGTAGTATTATGTACTGTAAACGTTACTGTATCACCTTCTACTAACTCTTTACCTACTGTTCCACTTACTGTTACTTCTTTTCCACTTGTTTCTGCTGCATTTAATATATTATCTGATGTAATATTATCTACTGTTACTATACCTTCACCAATTGAATCTACTTCTATTGTTTTACTTAGTATAGTTGACTTATTACCATATTCATCTTCTGCAATTAATGTAATATCATTATTGCCTTCGCTTAAGGCTTTACTTAAAGTAATACTATAATTACCATTTCCATCAACTAACACTTCCTCTGTTGTAGGTGAACTTGCACCTTTTGCTGTATAAGTAACTTTTACTGTCATTCCAGCTTCTGCTGTTCCTGATAATGTTGGAGTATTGTCTCCAACTAATAAATCATTTTCATCTGTATTATCAGTATCTCCGCCTACAGTATCTAATGTTGGTGTATTTATATCTCTTATAGTTACTATATATTTAGATTCTGCTGTTTCTTCAATTGGATTCCCTGCATCATCTGTTCCTGTTGCTGTTACTACAAATGATTTATCTGAATCTGCTACTAAATCTGATCCTTCAACTTCTACTTTCCAGTTAAGATCTGAATCTACTATGGCTGTATACTCTTTACCATTTACTGTAAAGCTAACTTTGTCATTTTCACTTAACTCTCCGCCTACTGTTCCACTTACAGTTACTTTACCTTCTGCATCTGTTTTATTAATTGCATTATCAGATGTAATATTATTTACTGTTACACTTCCTTCACCTACTAAGTCTACTGTATGTGTTGATACTGCTGTTGCTACAATAAGATTTGATGAACCATCTTCTCCTACTGCTTGTACTGTAAACTCTGTATCTGCTTTTAAATCTAATCCTTGTACATTAACTTCCCAAGTAAGGTCTGCTTTTACTGTTGCTGAATAATCTTTGTCATTTACTGTAAAGCTTACTATATCACCTTGTGCTAAATCAGCTGTTACACTTCCGCTTACTGTTACATCTTTACCTGCTTCATCTGCATTAATTACATCATCTGCTGTTATTGTATTTACTGTAACTGTTGCAGTACCTACTGTATCTTCTATATGTGTTGATACGATT
>JAAETO010000005.1 GCA_024228275.1 Arcobacter sp. | reverse complement strand
TGCATTTAATTTAAAAAAAGTACTTCATAATTTCAATAAAGAAAATTTTGTTAATCTTCAAAAAGCAATAAATATATCAGACAAAAATATAAATCATTATATACAATACAATCCACATAATATTACTAATCTATCAGATAAAAAAATATATAAATTTGTATCTTTTCATGCGATTAGCTCAACAATGTTATCAGTGTATATTTCACAACATTCGTCCACCCGTTTCACAAAAATCTTCCACTTTGGTTTCTCCTAAAACAAGCATAAGAAATTATACCATATTTTAAAAGTAGTGGAAGAATGTTTTTTTGGATTTGCTAGCTTTTTGACTATTTTTCCATATTTTTAGCCTTTTCTTTTCTCATTGATTCACCAGCTATTTTAATTTTATATGCATTATGTACAATTCTGTCTAGTATTGCATCTGCTATTGTTGGATTATGTAAATAACTATGCCAATCTTTTATAGGAAGTTGCGATGTAATAATAAGTGAAGATGTATTTGTTCTATCTTCTACTATTTCTAATAAATCTCTAGCTTCCGTTGCTTTTAAAGGTGTTACTCCAAAGTCATCTAAAATTAAAAGATTGATTTTCTTTAATCGTGTAAGATATTTTAAATACTCATCATTGCCTCTAATTGACTGTAGATGTTGCATAAGTCTAGGAACTCTAAGATATAATGCACTATATCCTAAACTCATAGCTTTATTTGCAAATGCCTGCGAGATAAAACTTTTTCCAGTTCCAGTTGGACCATATAGAATTATGTTTTTATGGTATTTTAGATAGCTGCAATTTGCCAATTCTAATATGACAGATTTATCTAGTCCTCTTTGTGAAGAGAAAACTATATCACTAATATTTGCACTCTTTTCATGAAGCTTGGATTGTCTTAAAAGTCTCTCTAGTCTCTTATTGTCTCTATACAGTTCCTCTGCCTCAAGAAGCGATAATAATCTTTTTGAGAAAGGTATATCATTGTATGCTGGTTGTTCCTCTTGACTTTCATACTCTTTATAAAAAGCATCTAGTTTTAAATTTTGTGTTAATTCTTGTAGTCTCATAATATTTTTTATCCTTGTTTATTGTTGTATTTGGTTAAATGTAGTTTAAGCATAATAACTAGCACCTCTAATATTCTCATGTGTTGATAATGCTAATAGTGATGGTGTTTCATCAAACTGCGTAGGTTTATAATTTTTAAGTAAATCTTTTACTTGCTTAACTCTGTAATAATGTTTAGATATAGCAATTGTAGATATCATATCAAGATGTTCAGCAGTAT
>JAAETO010000004.1 GCA_024228275.1 Arcobacter sp. | reverse complement strand
AGGCATCTATCATTTTACAATCTCCCCAAGGTAGTTTTTAATTAATGGATAAATATCCGACATATTTGGACCAGTTAAAGTTCCTGTTAAAATATATCTTAATGGCTTTAATAAATTTTTATCTTTCAACTGAGTTTCATTAGTTATATATTTTTCTAAATCATTAAAATTGTTATGAAAAGGCGCATTTTTTAAACATTCTTTTATTAATTTAAATTCATCTTCAAATCCAACACAAGAAGTTTTTGCTTTAAAAATTGGATGAATTTTAGACTTCAATTCTTTTATTGTATTAGCTTCTTTAATATATAGTTTACCAAGTTTACCAATGTCTGAATCAGCAAAACCTAAAATTTTTGATAATCTCATATCATCAATTAATTCTAAGTGTTTTTCATTAATAAATTTTAATTTATCTATATCAAATTCTACATCATCTTTTGAAATATTATCAATATCAAACCATTCTATAGCTTCTTCAAGTGTAAATATCTCATTAGGAGTTTTATTACCTAAGAGAACAAGATAATTTGCAATAGCACTAGGTAAAAAGCCTTCATCTATCAAAAGTTTTACAGAGTATTTATTATTGTCAGAGTTTAAAATTATTGGCAAATGAATGTAATTGATTTCTTTGTCATAATTTAATTTGTTTCTTATATGCATTTGTTTAGGAGTATTAGATATCTGATCTTTTTCAGTTATCACTGTTGAAATATTATATAACATGTCGTCAATAGAAGAAGCATAATTGTATGTTGGAGTTTTATCATGCTTTAGGATTACAAAAGAATCAATATCTAAAGGCTTATATTTTAAAATACCTTCTAATGGATCTTCAAATTTAATATTTTCTTCTGGCTTTTTAATTCTTACAGTAAAAGGTGCATTTACATTTAATATAGTTTCATTAGATAAAGTTTCGCAAAAACCATCATAGTTGAATTTTTTATTTAATTCTTTTGATTTTTCTTTTAATTCTTTAAGTTTATCATCTGAACAAAAACATGAGAATGCTTTTTGTTGTGACATTAATTGCATTGCAAGTTTTTGATGATATTTCAAGTTTTCACTTTGGTATACAACATGAGAGTAATCAATAGAAAAAAGAGATAAAATCTCTAAATTTTCTTTATCTTTTCCTTCAATATTGTTCTCTTTATCAATATCGTCAATTCTAATTAATAATTGCTGATTTAATTTTTTTGACAAAATATGATTAAAAATAGCAACTCTTAAGTTTCCTAAATTTATATCTGCTGTTGGTCTAGAGGCAAATCTTAACAAATTATTTCCTTACTATTGAAAATGATAAATTATTAATCTCATCATGAGATTTTATATAGCTATTTAAATCTTCTATTTTAAGATTTTCAATCTTTTTTAATTGTTCTTCTGAATAATTTTGATCTAAACCTCTATAAAAAAGAGTAAAAGCTCTATTTAATCTTTGAGATAAAGTTTCTGTTCTTAAAGGTTCACTACCTAATAAAAAGTTTTTTGCAGATTCTAGTTCTTCTTTTGTTACACCTTTTTTAACAAAATCATTCACAATTGAAGATACTAATTCCTTTGCTTCATCAGTACTTTCTAGTTTTGTTTGTAGATATCCTGTAAAATAAGAGTGTGATTTATTAATTGAAATATAACCATAAGCTGAATAAGCTAATCCTCTTTTTACTCTAATTTCTTCCATAAGTCTTGATCCAAAACCACTACCACCTAATATAAAAGAAGCTACTTTTGCAATATAAGAATCCTCATCTTTTGTATCTACATCAAAGGGACTACCAAAATAAATATAAGCTTGTTGAGTCTCTTTTAATATAGTTTCAGTTTTAGCAGAAGCTTTAATATCAATTTTATCAAGTTCATATTTATTTTTAGAAGGTAAAATTTTTATTAAGTCTTTTATTTTTGGTATTAATTCATCAAATTCAAAATCTCCACCAGCAACTATTATTAAATTATTTAGATCTAATATATTTTTTGTAAATTCTTTAACATCATTTAAAGTGATTTTCGATATTGATTCTATTGTACCAGAAGATGGGTTTTGTAATGCAGTATCTTTAAACAATATTTTTTTTAAATTATTACTTGCTACATAATCAAAATCATTTTCTTTTCTTTTTAATGATCCACTTCTAATAGTTTTAATTTTTTCTAAAACTTTTTTATCATAATTAGGATCTTGTAATAAATCCTTTAATAATGATAATCCTTTTTTATTAACATCTTTTAAAGAAGATAATTCAATTACAAAGGTTTCAAATCCATTACTTGCATGTAGTGAAATTGCAGAATTTTCTAATTTTTTTGCAAATTCTGTAGAACCTAGTGTTTTTGTACCTTCGTTTAAAAGTTTTGCAGATATCGAGGCAATTCCACTTTTATCTTTATCTTGTATGTATCCTGAGTTTTGAAAAATTAATTGAAGGTTTAAAATTGGTAAATTTCTATCTTTTTCAAAAATAACAGGAACTTTTATATCATTTACTTGTATATGCTTTACTTTTGCAGCCATTAAAAATCCTTGTATGTTTATAATTATTAAAAATATTAGTAGTTTAAATATTCTATTATTTATCATAGGCTTAAAACCTTTCTAATATCTCGTATGCTGTATTTCTTTTTGCAGGATCCTCTCCTACGTCACGAATAAGTTGAATCATCTCATCTTGATTCATACAGTTAGTTGCTCCAGCTGCAGCAACAACATTCTCTTCCATCATAGTACTTCCCAAGTCATTTGCACCAAATTTTAGTGCCATTTGACCAATATAACTTCCTTGCGTAACCCAAGAACTTTGAATATTTGGAACATTATCTAAATAAAGTCTCGAAACTGCAAGTAATCTTAAATATCTATTAGAAGATTGAGGTTTTAAATCAGGAATTTCTTCTTTTAGTTTAGTGTTTTCACCTTGAAAAGACCACATAATAAAAGCTCTAAATCCACCAGTCTCATCTTGTAACTTTCTTATTAATTCCCAATGTTCAATAATTTCTTCATCAGTTTCTATTGTACCAAACATCATTGTTGCAGTTGTTTTCATTCCAATTGAATGTGCTAATTTATGAATTTCTATCCATTCTTGCGCATCCATTTTCTTAGGAGCTATAATATCTCTTACTCTATCGCTTAAAATTTCAGCACCTGCTCCAGGAATAGAACTTAAACCTTTAGCTTGAAGTCTTTTTAAAACTTCTAGTTTAGATATTTTAGAAACTCTTGCAATGTAAGATATTTCAATTGCGGAGAAAGAATGTAGTGTTATTTGTGGAAACTTAGTATGAATATGTTCTACTAAATCTTCATAATATTCTATTTTGAGCTTTGGATGAACTCCTCCTTGCATAAGTATTTGAGTCCCTCCAATTTCCAATAATTCTTCAATTTTTTGATCAATTTCAGTAAAATTTAGAACATATGAATCTTCATCCCTTCCATGTCGATAAAAGGCACAAAATTTACAATCAACCCAACAGACATTTGTATAATTAATATTTCTGTCAACAACAAAAGTAGTTGTTTTTTTAGGATGTAGTTGCGCTTTTTTCTTTGATGCTAAAATTCCTAAGTCAACTAAAGGACTATTCTGTATAAGTTCTAAAGCCTCTTTATTATTAATTCTGTTTTTTATTATATCCATTTTACTAACCATCTTTAAAAACTTGAGCCTACAGAAAATTCAAAACTTGATGTATCTTCTTCTTTTTTATTATCTAAAGGCTTAGCAAAAATAAATTGAATAGGTCCAAATGGAGAAATCCATTCAAATATTCCACCGACACTAGATCTTTTTATATCTGAAATTTTTTCTCTACCTATCATTCCATAGTCATAAAAAAGTCCCCATCTCATTTTTGCAGCTTCAGATAAAGGAAAACTTAATTCAACAGAAGTTGAAGCCATTCCTTTATATGGATCTTCAATAACTCCGTCTTTATTATTTGGACCTAGAGCATAAGACTTAAATCCTCTTAAAGATTTAGTTCCACCTAAATATAAAGAGTCACCTTGGTTTATCTGACCATTGTCAACTAAAAAGTGACCTTGTAATTTATATCTAAGAATCCAATCTAAATCATATAAATCATTTAAAGAATAAAAATACCTAAGATATGATGAACTTTTTAAGTATTTAGAATCACCACCTAATCCAGCAAATTCTAAAGAAGAATTAATTTTAAAACCTTCTCTTGGAACATAGAAATCATCTGTATTATTAAATCTTAAATAAGGTGTAATTGAACTTGTTATATAGTCAGTATTTCCATAATATCTTTTACCTGCTTCTTTTACGACGTTATCTTTATAATTATAATCTTCTTTTATTGAATCAAGTCTATAAGTTGCTCCCATATTTAAATTTCTAATTATTTCTTTTCCAGTTGAAAGAGAAAAACCTTTAGTTTTTTTATTAAGATTGTAAGCAGTTTTATTTATTTCCTTTTGATCACTATGAATATCAAATGCACCATGATATTTACTATCTTTTATTGCTGGATTCTTTAGTTTTATACTTAAATCACTTTTTTTTGCAGATAAATCGGCAGATACAGATAAACCTAGACCTGAACCAAAAATATTTTTATCTTCAATTGATCCACTAAGTGTAAATTTATTATAAGAACCATAACCTCCACCAAGAATTATATTTCCAGTTGAAGCTTCAACAACTTTAACTATTAAATCCATTTTATCTTCTGAAACTCTTCTTTGTACTATACTTACTTTATCAAAATAAGCTGCTCTTTTTAGTTTAGATTTTGAATCATTAAAGTCTGTTAAATTAAATAAATCTCCAGGAGCTAAATAAACATCTCTTCTTATAATTCTATCAAGACTTCTACTGTTACCAGAAACTTTTACATCTCTAATATATACCTTATTTCCAGGTATAATATTGAAAATAATATCAGCTGTTCCATCATTTGTATTTTTTCTAATATCATATTGAACTTGTGCAAAGGCGTATCCTAAATCGGCAATTAATGTTTTAATATAAGCAGCATCTTTTCTTAATTTTTTTATATTAAATACTTTGTCTTTTTTAAGAGAAAGTTCTGGGTATATTTTTTTAGGATCCATTATTGTTGAATCTAAATATATTTTAATTTTATTAGCTTTATATTGTGAACCTTCATTAATATAAAAATCTAAATTAGCTTGATTTGATGAAAAATCAACTTCTAAAAAAGGATTTTTTACATTTGCATCCAAATATCCATATTCTAAATAAAGTTCTTTTATTCTTTTACCATCATATTCTAATTGTTCTGCTTTAAGTTCTCCGTCATTTTGAGTAATAAACCATGACGCGAATTCTTCTTCTTTATTGACAGTTATATTCTCAAAACTAGAGTGGTCTATATTTTTTGCTCCAAAATAATTAACTTTTTTTATAATTATTTCTTCACCTTTATTTACATTAAATATAACTGATACTGAATCCTCACTTATATGTTCAATGTCTACTTCAACAACTGAATTAATATATCCTTCACGTTCAAGTTCTTTTATTAAAGAGTTTTTAGCTTTTTTTAATCTTTTTGAAGAATACATATTCCCTTTTGAAATACCAATTTGTTTTTTTAATATTTCAATATCATCTTTTCTTTCTTTATATCCTTCAATTTCAACATTTATAATTGAGGGTTTTTCATCAAAAATAAATTGAATCTTTCCATTATTCATAGTTACTTGAATATCGTCAAAATAATTAAATTTATAAAATTTTTTAATTGCACTATTTATTTTGTCAATATTAAGTTTCTCACCAACCTTGAATTTAAGGGTTTCATTTGCTATAGTTTGTGATATTTTATTTAAATTTATATACTCAATAGATGTAATTTGCTCAGCTTGCAGTAAAGAAGCTAAGGAAACAGATAATAAGATACTTTTATATTTCACAGTAATCCTTATATTTTATATTAAAGGCAAATAATATATCTAAATAAAGTTTATAGGATGTTTAAGATATAATCTCATCTTTAATAAATTATTTAAAGGTTAAAAGTTGAATATTGGTATAGTTGGACTTGGTTTAATGGGTGGTTCTATTGCTAAAGCAGTTAAAAAATATACTATTGCAAAAAATGTTTATGGCTATGCAAGAACTCCTAAAACTATAAAAGAGATAAAAGAATTAAATTTAGTTGATGAATTGATGGGTTTAGAAGAACTAAAAACTAAATCTGATGTTATTATTTTAGCAATTCCAGTTGATTCAATTATTGATATGATTGATGATTTAAAAGACATTAGTTCAACTACAACTATTATGGACTTAGGTTCTACAAAAGAAAAGATTATAAAACATATTCCAAATGAGATAAGAAAGAATTTTATAGCAGCTCACCCAATGACTGGTACAGAAAAATTTGGTCCAAAAGCTGCTATTGATGGATTATATGAAGGGAAAGCTGTAGTTTTATGTGATTTGGAAGAAAATGACGAATTACACAAACAAAGATCTATAAAGATTTTTCAAGATATTGGTATGAGAATAATATTTATGAATTCTTATGAACACGATATACATGCTTGTTATATGTCTCATTTACCACATGCAATATCATTTTCTTTAGCTAATACTGTTATGAATCATGAAGATCCAAAATCTATTATTGCTCTTGCAGCTGGAGGATTTAAGGATATGAGTAGGGTAGCTAAATCAAGTCCTGATATGTGGACAGATATTTTTAAACAAAATAGAAACAATCTTTTGGAGTCGATGACACTTTTTGAAGAAAATATGAAAAAAGTTAGAGAAATGATTACAAATGAAGATTATGAAGAATTAAAAGTTTGGATGAAAAAAGCGAATAGTTTACACGAGATATTATAAAATTTATAATATCTTTGCTTTATTAATAGCTTCTTGTACTTTTATTGCTTGAAAGTGTTCTTTTACATCATGACATCTAATTATATTTGCACCATTTTCAATTGATTTTAAATGAATAGCAAGTGTTCCTGGGATTCTTTCATCAATTTCTGATTTAACTATATTATTAATCATAGATTTTCTACTTGCACCAACTAATAATTCACAATTTAAATGCTTAAAATATTTTAAATTTTTTAATAAAATTAGATTATGATCTAAGCTTTTACCAAAACCTATACCTATATCTAAAATAATATTTTTAAGACCATAGCTTTTAGCTTTTTTTATTCTATTTTTGAAAAAATTATCTACATCTAAAATTACATTATTATATTTTGGATTATCTTGCATGTTTTGAGGAGAATTTTGCATATGCATAATTACTACTGAAGCTTTAAAAGATGAGGCTACTTCACATACTTCATCATTTTGTAATCCAGTTATATCATTTACAATTTTAAAACCCTTGTCAAGAGCATACCTTAAGACCTCTGGTTGGTATGAATCTAAAGAAAATTTTATCTTTTCAAAAAGTTTTTGCTCATAAATTAAATCTATTATAGGTTTAACTCTAGTTAACTCTTCTTTAGCACTAACAGCAATACTTCCAGGTCTACTAGAAACTCCTCCAATATCAATTATTTGAGCACCATTTTCAATCATATTTTCAATTTTAACAATTGCATTTAATCCTTCAAATCTACTATTTTTAAAAAAAGAGTCTTCATTTGCATTGATTACTCCCATTATTTTTGGTAGATTTATAAAATCATTCATTTACTTAATTTCTTTTCTGTTTAAAATAGTTAATAATAAATTTGTAAGAACATTAATAGGTCTTGAGTTTAAATCTAATAATTTAATTGAATCTGAAAAAACTTCTAATTCTTCTTGATTTAAATTAATATTTTGAATATTAATTTTAAAAAGTATTGATTCAACTATCTTTTTTGCTTCATTTTTATTAATTCTTTGATTATCTTTTAAAAATGAGTAAACATCTTTTAAGTCAAGATGTTTAATATTTAAATCTATTTGTTCTCTTGAAGTTTGCTTTTTTAAAAACTTATGTGGAATTCTAGAGAAAATAGTAGGAAGAATAGAAGATTTAGAAGTAGTAATTATAATAAATATTATGTTGTTAGGAGGTTCTTCTAAAACTTTTAATAAAGAGTTTTGAGCTTCTTTTCTAAATGATTTTCCACAAAGTATAATATATTTATTTTCATTTGAAGAAATATAAGCTTCTTTTGTTGCTAAATTTGCTTGTGCTAATAGAAAATCATCTTTTTCCTCATTTCTAACTATTCGAACATTATGTTTAGAATATAAAGGTAAAAGATTAGTTAAAGTATCATCTATATCATTTACAATTAAGATATAAGATGATTCAATTTTATTTATATTCATTAGTGTTCTACATTTATCTCAGCAAATAAAGATGCACTCAATGTCTTATCATAAAGTCTAAACATTTGTAATAACTTCATATCAAGAGCTTCATCATTGTTTTTTAAGTTAAAGGCATCTTGTATTTCTTCATCAAAAATCCATAAAAAAGAGTTTTTAGAGAACTTTGCTAAAGTTGATCTTTTATCATTACTTTTTCCTATATACCAAAAACAATATCCATTAGGAAAAGATATATTTAGCATATCTTTAATAAAGTTAATATCTTCTTCTGATTTAATATCATCTATATTTTTATTAAAAGATTTAAAATCATAAAAAGGTAAAAAAGGTCTATTTTGTTTTTGTGAATTTATATTTGACAATATATATTCTAAAAACCAATCTCTTTCTGTATCCGTAATTATTAATACAGAACAACCTTTTTCAAATATATTAACAATTGATTTAGAAACGAGAGGAACCCATTCATATTTTTTTTCTTCTAGCCAAGGGGAAATAAGTTTATCTTCCCTTATAGCATTAACTGTCCAGTTTAAAAATTCTTGCACGCTTATTTATCCAAGTTATATGCATCATGTAATGATCGAACTGCAAGTTCAGAATATTTTTCTTCAATAATCATAGAAATTTTTATTTCAGATGTTGAAATAATTCTTATGTTTATATTCTCTTTTGCAAGTGCCGTAAAAGCTTTTGATGCAACACCTGTATGAGATTTCATTCCAACACCAACTATAGAAACTTTACTAATTGCTTCATTATAATCAATATTTTCTGCGTCATTCTCAAATTGTTTCATTACTTCTTTACAAATTTCCCAATCTGTAGTTGGAATTGTAAAGTCTAAATCAGTCTTTCCATCAACACCAACAGTTTGTACTATCATATCAACATTTATATTTGAATCAGCAAGTGCTGTAAAAATTAAAGATGCAATACCTGGTCTATCAGTAACACCATACATACCGACTCTTACTTGATTTTTATCTAATGCGATACCACTTACAACTGGTTTTTCCATAATATTTTCTTCCTTCGTTATTAACGTACCTTCAACCTCTGGTGTGAAACTACTTCTTGATACTAAATTTACATTCAATTTTTTTGCCATTTCAACAGATCTATTTTGTAATACCTTTGCTCCAAGACTTGCAAGTTCTAACATTTCATCATAAGAGATTTTGTCAAGTTTTTTAGCTTTTGGCTCAATTCTTGGATCAGTTGTATATATACCATCTACATCAGTATAAATTTCACAAACATCAGCTTTAATTGCTCCTGCAATTGCAACAGCAGTTAAATCAGAACCTCCACGTCCAAGAGTTGAAACTCTACTTGTATGTTGCGAAATTCCTTGAAAGCCTGCTACAATAATTACCTTGCCGTCAGAAATTGCATTTTTCATATTGTCTGTATTGATTGATTCAATTCTTGCTTTTGTGTGATCATTATTAGTAATAATTCCCGCTTCTCTTCCACTCATTGAAGTTGACTTATAACCTTGTTCATTCAATGCAATAGATAGTAGTGCAGAAGTAACTCTTTCTCCAGAACTTAATAACATATCAATCTCATTAGGCATTGCAGATTTTGAAAAGTGTTCCGCATATTCTAATAACTTATTAGTTTGACCACTCATCGCCGAAACTACAGCAATAACGTCATGACCATCATCTTTGATTGTTTTGATTATATCTGCAACATTTTGTATTCTATCAAGTGTACCTACACTAGTACCACCAAATTTTAAAACTTTTAACATATGTTTATTAACCCTTTATTATATATAACCTTTATTTCTGAAATATTTAATAACTTGCTTATAAACTGTTCTCTTAAAGAAAGTAATATAGTCATAAATATTTTTTGTTGGTACAAATTTATAATCACTAAATTCTGGAATTTTTGTGTTAATATTTATTTTTGCACCTTTTTTTAATTTAACTAAATAGTATTTTTGTCTTTGACCATCAAATGGATACATTTTTTTAGCAATTGCTGGAGGAAAATCATAACTTACCCATTCTGGATATTCTGCAATTATTTCAATTTCTCTAGTACCTATTTCTTCTTCAAGTTCTCTATAAAGAGCTTCTTCGGGAGTTTCACCTTTGTCAATTCCACCTTGTGGAAATTGCCATGCATCTTCAACATCAGTTCTTGAAGCAATAAAAATCTCACATTTTTCAGGATATTTAGCTGAAAGAACAATAGCTGCAACATTTGGTCTGTATTTTTTATTTTCTTTTTCTTCAGTTTTATCAGTCATAAATATTATTTCCCTTATAATTAGGTTCGTATTATAATTTATTTAGGATTAAAAATTGCTTTTATATATACATATACCATTTTGTGATAGTAAATGTTTTTACTGTGCTTTCAACTCTTATACGGACATGTTTCATTTAAAAAAAGAGTATATGAAAGCTTTAAATATTCAGTTAAAAAATGATTTAAAAAATAACTTAAAGAAGAAAGATAAATTAGAAACTATCTTTATTGGTGGAGGAACACCTAGTACTATTAAAATAGAATTATACCAAGATATTTTTGATACTTTTAAAGAGTATCTTGATGATAATACAGAAATAACTATAGAGTGTAATCCAAATTCTGCAACTATACAGTGGCTTGAAGGAATTAAAAAACTAGGAGTAAATCGTATAAGTTTTGGTGTTCAAAGTTTTAATGATCAGAAGTTAAAAAGATTAGGACGAGCACATAACAGTAAAATGGCTATAAGTGCTATACAAAATGCAAATTGTATAGGTTTTAATGGTATTAACTGCGATATAATTTATGGTGTTAATGGAGATACTATAGATAGTATTAAAGAGGATTTAGACTTTGCATTCTCTTTACCTATTACCCATTTAAGTGCATATTCTTTAACAATTGAAGAAGGAACAAAATTTTTTAATAATAAAAAAATTAAAATAGATGATGAAGATTTATCATATAAAATATTTGATTACATTAGTAAAAATAAATTTAAGCAGTATGAAATTTCTAATTTTGCAAGTAGTATTGATAAAGAATCAAAACATAATTATGGATATTGGCAACATAAAAACTATTTAGGTGTTGGAGCTGGGGCAGTTGGCTTTATTGAAAATACTAGATATTATCCTTTAAAAGACATTGAAAAGTATATATTAAGTCCGTTAAAATATGAGTATGAAGAATTAAGTAGTGAAGATATAAAAATCGAAAAAGTTCTTTTAGGACTTAGATGTTCAAATGGTTTTAGATTAGAGATTCTATCTGAAAGTGAAATTATAAGAGTAAAAGAATTAGAAATAGAGAATAAAATAGAAATAAAGAATGATAATGTATATAACAAAAATTTTCTTTTAGCAGATGAATTAGCTTTATATATATTAGAGTAATCTATTTTTGACTATAATACTCATTTTTAAAAAGGTAATATATATATGAAAATAAAAGATACAGTAAGAAAATATTCGCAAATATTAAAATATGTAACTCATATTCCTGCTAAGGAAGTTGAAATACTAATAGGATATTTATTAGATAAAAACACTATTTGGCTTCATATGAATGCTAATAGCGAATTTACTAAAGAAAAAGAGCTTGAAAGACTTGTAAATAAAAGAGCTACTAATTTCCCTTTAGAATATATAATTAACAAGGCTTCTTTTTATGGAGAAACTTTTATTGTAGAAGAAGGAGTTTTAATTCCAAGACCAGAAACAGAGCTATTAATAGATAAAGCCTTAGAACTTTTTAAAGATAATAATAAACATCTTAAAGCTATTGAAATTGGTACAGGATCTGGAATAATATCTGTAATGTTAGCTATTTTAATTAAAGATATTAAGATAATTGCAGTTGATATAAATGAAAAGGCATTAGATTTAGCTAGAAAAAATGCAAAAAAACATGGAGTTGAAGATAAAATTGAATTTAGGTTAAGTAATTTATATGAAAATATATATGAAGAAGATATAGATTTTACTATTTCAAATGCATCTTCAAGTTTAGTATTTTCATTTGCTTTAATAGTTATATTTACATCAGTTGCATCAAACTTTGGAAACATCTGAAATTTTGATGTACTAATTGCTTTATAAGTTGCTAATGGGACAAGTATAATAAAGATTATTAAAAAAGTTTTTTTCCTAAAAATTTGTTATAAAAATTTTTTATTT
>JAAETO010000003.1 GCA_024228275.1 Arcobacter sp. | reverse complement strand
GAGCTGAGAGCGCTGCGGGTGTGTAAACCCCACTGCAGCGCATTTAGAGAACCTCTGCCACAAGACCACTACATATCCTGACAGAATGACTGTCGTAACTCTGTTTACGAGCATATACGGGGTGAACGTAAAGTCCTGGTCCTTCGGAAATTTTGAATTACTCAGCACAGTAATGAATCGATTGACTTGAGCTTTACGTTCAACAAACTTGAGCTTATGGCCGTATCACATGCAAAATTTAGTGTTATTTGTTTTCGAATTGCGTGTGGTACATCAATTTGAAAATCAGATGCTGTTTTTGAGTTTGCGCAATTTTTTTGAGCAAAATTTTTTTTGAAAAAAATTACTCGGAATTTTAGTCCGAAAATGCGGCTACTGTAATGCCTGGTGTATAACCCCCCCTGGTGTATAGCCCCCCCTGGTGTATAGCCCCCCATTTTTGGCTGCCAATGCAATTTGCCCTGGTGTATAACCCCATGGGGGGTTATACACGAGACAACTAAACCTTTTTTGACAATCTTCGGTTTTTGCCCTCGT
>JAAETO010000002.1 GCA_024228275.1 Arcobacter sp. | reverse complement strand
GGAGCTGTAAAAAGTCCTCAATATGATAATTATTTATCAAGTACTATTACTCAAACTAGAACAGCATTATTAGGAGAAGATACTCTTGTAGCTAATAAACCTAATAATAATTTTATATCATTAATCTCAATACCTTCAAAATTATGGGGTAATAATATTGAACCCCAAAGTGTAAATATAGTATACACAAGTGGAGTACTTGCATTCACAGCTCATGACGATGCAAATGGAAATTTATTTATTTCAGAACCCACAACCCCAATTATTGATCAGTATTGTGGTAATGTAATTTATGAACATGGGAATATAATTTTAACCCCTGTAAGTGCATCTGCTGGTAATCCGTATGATGGAACAACATCAGAGTTTACTGGGCTTGGTGCCTTTGTACTAAAAGGACAAGATGGTTATAATGGTTCTAATTTATTACAAAATCTTACAATAGGATTTTCATCATCAGTTACTTTATACGAACACCAGTATAAATGTGTTGTAAGAGAAAATGAATTTGGTTATTCATTAAATCCATCATTACTATCAGGAAGCCAATCTGAAGCACCTTTATTAGGTACAAATTATGTTTATAAAGATTTTGCAACAGGATCTTATTTTAGTCCTTATATTACAACAGTAGGATTATATGATAATGATCAAAATTTATTAGCTATTGGAAAACTATCAGTACCCACAAAAGTACCGATGAATGCTGACTTAGAAATTCAAGTAGCATTTGATACAAATTAACTATATTAATAATCTTAAATGATAAACATGCCAACAACCGCTACCTGGATGTACCAGGGAAGGGTTATAACATCAATAGAAGATATGCCTAAAGGAACCTATGGGTTTATTTATGAAGTTAGGTACAAACCTACTGACATAAGATATATAGGTAAAAAAGTTCTTTATTTTGAAAGAAATAAGAAATTAGGTAAAAAAGCATTACAAGCTTTAAAAGAAGAAAGATCTACACAAGGTCTTAAAGGTCGTACTCCCCTAAAACAAAAAATAATAACTGAATCTGATTGGAAATATTATTTTGGATCCCAAAAAGAAATATTAGAATTATCAAAAACAGATAATGATGGAAAAAATTGGGAAAAACGTATATTAGAATTTGTACCTAATAAAAAATTACTTACTTATTATGAAACTAAACATTTATTTTTAAATGAAGTATTAGAAAATAAATATAGTGCTCATATTAATGATAATATTTTAGGTAAATTTTTTTCACGTGACTTTGGAGACACAAAATAATAGTTGTATATTCCCCGTATGATAAATGAACTACTTGTAAGCTTAGTAAGTAGAGTATTAGGCGAAGGAAAAATGACTGCTCGTGGCAATAGAGCATTTCACTGTCCTTTATGTAATCATCATAAACCTAAATTAGAAATAAATTTTACAGATAATAAAAAAGGACACCACCCCTGGCATTGTTGGGTATGTAATGAAAAAGGAAAATATTTAAATACTTTGTTTAAAAAAGTAAAAGCATTACCTGAACATTTTTCAGAATTAAAATCATTAGTAAAAACTGGTTATCAAGTTAAAGATGTAGAAGTAATTAAATATGATTTAAAACTACCAGAAGAATTTATTCCTATAACTAATAATAGTAAAAATATAATAGGAAGACAAGCATGGGTTTATTTAAAAAATAGAGGTATAACTATTGAAGATGTTGAAAAATATAATATAGGATATTGTGAGTATGGTAGATATTCTAAAATGGTTATTATTCCCTCTTATGATAAGAATGGACAATTAAATTATTATACTGGTAGATCATTTGAAAAAGATCCATACATAAAATATAAAAATCCAGAATCATCAAGAAATATAATACCCAATGAACATTTAATCAATTGGAATTTACCCTTAGTTATATGTGAAGGTATGTTTGATGCTATAGCTATTAAACGTAATGCTATACCTTTGTTAGGTAAAAACATACAATCTGAATTAATGAAAAAAATAGTAACATCTACTATTGAAAAAATATATATAGCATTAGACACAGATGCTATGAAGCAAGCAATTAGATTTGCCGAAGAATTTATAAATGAAGGAAAAGAAGTTTACTTAATAGATCTTAAAGAAAAAGATCCTAGTGAAATGGGGTTTTATGATTTTACAAAATTAATCCAAAATACATTCCCCTTAACCTCCTACCAATTAATGGAAAGGAAATTACAATCAATATGAAAAAGAGAAATATAAAAAAATCTTATAATAGGATTTTAGAAATTAGTGAGGATTCAAAACAAATTACCTTACCAGATGCTAGATATTATAGAAGAAATGGAAAATATTATCCTTCAATAACGTATGTTTTAAGTTATTACCCTAAAGGAAGACACTTTCAGGATTGGCTTAAAAAAGTAGGATACTCAGCTGATTGGATTGTTAAAAAAGCAGGTGAAGAGGGAACCCAAGTACATGAAATGATTGAAGATTATTTAAATGGAAAAGAATTACAATTTTTATCAAATGGTATTCCAATGTATAATCCTGATGTTTGGCAAATGTTTTTACGTTTTGTAGACTTTTGGGAAACATATAATCCTACATTAGTGGAAGCAGAAGTCCATTTATTTTCAGATGAAATTAAAGTAGCAGGTACTTGTGATTTAGTGTGTGAAATAGAAATTGATGGTAAAACTGAAATGTGGATTATAGATTTTAAAACATCAAACCATCTTCAAACTACTTATGATTTACAAGGAGCTATTTATGGTAAATGTTATGAAGAATGTTATGGTAAAACAGTAGATAGAGTAGGTATATTATGGCTTAAGTCTAAATCTAGAGGAGAAGATAAAAGTGGTAAAAGAATTAAAGGTAAAGGTTGGGAAATGTATGAATCTAAACGTACACAAGAAGAAAATATAGATATTTTTAATACTGTTAAAAAATTATTTGATTTAGAAAATCCTAAACATTCACCTAAATTTACAGAATTTAAAACTACAGCTAAGAGGAACTTATAATATTTATAATAAAAATATATGATAAGTTTAATTAAAATTTTAAATGAAGCTGTTGGTAAACCTAAAGCTATTATACTAGCAGGTGCACCTGGGGCAGGTAAAGGATTTATTTTAAGAGGATTAGATCTTTCGGGATTAACCACATATAATTTAGATTTAGATTTTGTTCCTTTATTAAAGAAAGCAGGTGTAAGTTTAGATTTAAAAAATGCTACACCTGAAGAAAGAAGCCAATCAGCTAAATTAATGAGACAAGCAACATCTAAATTAAAAGATGAAGATTTACCTAAGGCAATAGCTAATAGGGAATCATTTATATTAGATGGAACAGCAGCATCAAGTAAAGCTACTCTTAAATTAAAAGATGAGTTAGAAAAAGCAGGATATGAAGTATTTATGCTTTACGTTTATACAGATCTAGAACGTTCATTAAAACAAAATCAAGATAGATTTGATAAATCTGGGGGTGAAGATAGAAGTTTAGCACCTGCTATTGTAATGAGTACATGGAATGATGTTACTAAAAATTATGATGAATATAAAAATGCTTTTGGTAATAATTTTGTATCTGTTTCAAATTTATTAAAAGATGAAAAACTAAAGGATTTAGAATCAATAGTAAAAAAATATTTAGATCCTTTTAAACCACAAGGAACAAAACCAAAAGATGCTAAAGCACAAGCTAGATCAGATAAAAGAAAAGCTGAAATAAATGCACAAATTAAATCATTATTAGCTGATGATGGAGTAAAAAATATAATAGATAATTCAGTATCAGCTGAAGAAGCACAATCAAAAATAAAACAATTTTTAGGTAAATGAACCATTTAACAAGATCTTTATTAGAAGGATTATTAGAAGAAGATAAAAAAATAGTTGCTCTTTATGGTGGAGGTTTTAAACCACCAATTGGGGGACATTTTGAAGTAGTAGATGAAGCTTTAAAACAATATCCTGAAATTGATGAATTAATTATATTAGTAGGGGGTGGAGAAAGAAATGGTATTTCACAAGCTGAAGCTATTTTGATATGGGAAATTTATCAAGATTATTTACCACCAAAAGTTAAAATTCAACCATCAAAAATGCCGATTGGTGATATTTACAGTTTTGCTAAAAATAACCCCCAAGATATTATTTATTGGATAATTGGTAGAAGAGAGGGTGCCGAAGATGATGATAAAGATATAATTGATAGAGCAAAAGCATTAAAAAAGAATCCTGAAAAGTATAATAATTTAGATTTAAAAATTATTACTACTCAAGATGAAGGTATGAGAGGTAGAAATTCTAGGGAAGCAGCTAAAAAAGGTAAATTATATTTTACTCCATTTTTACCCCAAAAGTTATCAAAAGAAGATAAAAGTAAAGTATTTGATATAGTTTCTCCTGTATTAAAAGAAAACGCTACATATTCTCAGAATATAGATTATAAGCAAATGATTCAGGATCTAACTGATTATATGATAAAAAAAGGTAGAAATATAGAACCTTTACCTAAAGTAGAATTTATAGATGGTGATTCAGAAAATGCAAAAGATTTTTTTGGTAAAACAGCTTATTATGATCCTAATACCCAAACTATAGTTTTATATACAGAAGGTAGACATCCTAAGGATATAGTTAGATCATTTTCTCATGAAATGGTTCATCATACTCAATTTTTAGAAGATAGGTTAGGTGATATTCAAACAACTGATACTACTGAAGATGATAATTTAGATAAGATTGAACAGGAAGCTAATTTAGTAGGTACAATGACATTTAGAAATTGGACTGATAGTATAAAAGAAAAGAAAAATAAAGATCCATTTGGTTTAAATGCTTATGCTCTTGAATTAGCTCGAGGATTAGAAGAAGGAGATACTTATGAAAAAATGGCTGCTAAAGGAAAAAAAGCAGGAAAATTAAAACAAGGCACAGTTAGAAAAAGATTAAATATACCTAAAGATAAAAAAATTCCATTAACATTGATTAATAAAGAATTATCTAGATTAAAAAAGATGGATAAAGATGATGATAAAAAGGGTGTTCAATTGGGAGATAAAAACCAAAAATATTATAAAGCACTACAGTTATCTAAAACCTTAAAAACTACCACCAATGTAAATGAAAATGATCCCAAAAAAGGCACAGGTAAAAAACCTAAAGGATCAAGTCGTAGATTATACACAGATGAAAATCCAAAGGATACTGTAGGAATAAAATTTTCAACAAGACAAGATGTAGTTGATACTTTAAATAAATCTTCTTTTAAAAATAAATCACACGCTAGACAATCTCAAATTATTAATTTAATACATCAAAGAGTTAGAGCAGCATTAGGTAGAACTAAAGATCCTAAGAAAAAAAAGAAATTACAATCTGCATTTAATTATATTAAACAACGTAAAGAAGCATCTAAAAGAAAAACTCAACGTTTAAAAAATAAAAAGAAAAATATTAAGGAAAATATAGACAAAAAATACACAATATATTCAGATATGGATGGTGTGTTAGTAGATTTTAATGAGAGATTTAAAAGATTTTCTAATGGTGTACCCCCAACAGAATATGAACAAAAGTTTGGTAAAGATAAATTTTGGGAAATAATTGATGGTACAGGAGTAAGATTTTGGGTAGGAATGGATTGGATGTCTGATGGTAAACAATTATGGAATTATATTAAAGAATACAATCCTACATTATTATCATCTCCATCAAGATCTAATTATTCTAGAATGGGTAAGAGAATTTGGAGAAAAAGAAATTTACCCTCAACTAAATTAATATTAGCTAGAGCTGCCAACAAACAAAATTACGCAGATCCTAATAGTATATTAATTGATGATAGAGAATCAAATATAGATCAATGGGTAAAAGCTGGTGGAATTGGTATATTGCATACTGATACATCTTCAACAATAAATAAATTAAAAGAATTAGGTTTATGAGTCAAGACAATGTTTTAAGAAAAGAATTTTCTAAAAAAGATGTACAACGTGTTAGAAATTTAGTACAAGGAAAAACTGGTGATAGAACTACTGAAGGAATAGGTTATTCTAAAAAGGATATATTTTATAAAGAAGGTGATATTTGGGAAGAAAATGGTCGTAAATGGACTATTAAAGAGGGCATTAAACAAAATATTACTAAATATGATGAAATAAAAAAATCAGTTAAAATACCTTTATTTTGTCCTAATTGTAGCAAACAAATGAAACACAAATTTGATCCTAGTTATTATAAAATTCATAAAAAATGTTACGATTGTTTTTTAAAATTTGCTACAGATTTAAAAAGAATGGGAGCTTGGGAAGTATATGAAAAAAATATCCATAATTCAGATTTAGATATTTTTATTAAAGATTTTAAGGATTTTGTTAAGGATCAATTAACAGTATCTAATGAATCTTATGTAACAGAACAAGGAGATATTGAAAAATGGGTTGGTGGTTATGATAAAGAAAGAGTATTAGAAAGTTTAGAAAAAACAGTAGAATACTTAGAAAACTTAAAAAAATAAAACTCGCACATTTTATATAGTCTTTATATATTTATAATAAAATTAACATTAGAATAACATGGCTAAGGACTTTTCATTAACTAAATATTTTAGAGAGCAATATATTAACGAATTTAAAAGTAATGCTCAAAAAGAAACTGACGCTATGCGTAGTTCTACTTTTACAGCATATGATAAAGATGGTGAACAACCTTACTTAAATGAAAAAAGTATTGAAGATTTAAGAAGAGTATCTGCACCTAGAGCTAAAAAAGACAAAAATAATCCTAATTTTTTAAATGTATTTATAGATTATGATATCGGTCCTGGAGGTGCTACTATGGCATTTGGTCAAGAAACAATGACAGGTCAAATTAGAAGATTAAGTTCAGAAAGAGCTCGGCTAATAATGAATAATATAGCTGTTATGCTTCAAAATAAATATGATATAGAAGATATTGAAGTTACAGATTTAGAGAATGGTAAAGTAAGATTATTTGCAGTGTCAGATGATTTTATAGACATGAAAGGTGATGAATTTGGGGATTTTGGCCTACCAGGTAATTTACAAGAAATAGATATGAATGATCCTGTTTTAGTAAAGATGAGAGCAGCTAAATCAGCAAATAAAAAAGCTGACAAAGAAATAGATAATATCAAAAGAATGAACCCAAAAGCAGATAGAAAATCTCTTGATATGATTAAGCAAATAGGTTTTTTAAATAAAGAAAGAGAACAATTAATGCGAGATATGGAGCAAGAAGCTGAACCAGAAGGTGGACCTATTGCTGATATGTATGGTGCTAAATTAAACCGTATTGATAATAAAATTGCTAAATTAACAGGCAGAAAAGAAATGACTTACAATCAGGCAATAGCAATGGATGAAGGATCTTGTGGTTATACATCAGATGGAAAACCAAGATCTAAACCAGCAGGTCCAAATTTGATGGAACTAAAAGAAAAAATATTTAACTCATTAAAAAAATAATAATAATAATAAATTTTTATATATTTATAACAAAATAAACACTAAAATGGCAAACGAATTTAACTACAGAAATTACTTAAAAAACAACCCACTTTTAGCTGAAGCTAAAAAAGATGAGGAAGTTAAAGAAGAGTATAAAAAAGACATGGACGAAGGATATAAAAAGGACATGGATGAAGAAATGAAAACAGATAAAAAATCATCTAAGATGAAATTATCAGAATTTAAAGCTCAAATTAAAGAAAGAATTTTAGCTGAAATGTCAGATGATTTAGATGAGGTTGATGCTGTTTCATTTAGAAGACAAAATTCTCCATCATATACTATGGATGCTGATGGCGGTCCTGTTAACCCACAACCTCATAAAGTAGGTAAATCTACTGTTGAAGAAGAAATGGAAGATATGGATGAAGAAATGAAAGACATAGATGAAGCTGAAGAAGTAGATGTTGAAGATAATGAAGATATTAATATTGATGTTGAAAAAGATATCGATATTGATGACGAATCTTCAGAATCAGATATTGAAGTTAAATCTACAGTACCTGGAGAATCATCTGATGTATCAGCTATATTAGGTCTTTTAACTAAAGCTCAAGAAAGAGCAGAAAAAATGGGTGATGAAAAACTATTAGATCAAATAGGAAATACTATCACATATTATACTAGAGCACACGTAGTAAAAGCAAATTAATAATAATAAAATAAAAGTAATGACACAAGAAATTTTTGATAAAATTGAAGTGCTTTATGAAACATTCAAAGCAGAACATGCTGTAACTTCTAAAGCAGCTCATGGCCGTGCAAGAAAAGCACTAGGTAATATAAAAAAACTAATTTCAGAATATAGAAAAGCATCTGTAGCTGAAGATAAAAAATAATTTTAATGCTCAACGAAAAAAAGCTTACTAAAGCAGAACTCGATAAAAGAGAAGATATCATAATGAAGATGAAGAAGAACAAACGTGCTCTTGTCGACAAATATGGTAAAGATGCTGAAGCTGTAATGTATGGGCGTGCAACCAATATGGCTAAAAAACAAGCAGAATCTATGAAAAATGATAGACTAAGTGAGTTAATTAAAGACGCACTCACAAATCCTGAAAAAGCAGATTTAAATAAAGATGGTAAATTATCTGACTACGAAAAAAATAGAGGTAAAGCAATTGAAAAAGCAATGATGAAAGAAACTTTAGATGATGAAGTTTTTTCAATGGTTGACAAAATGGTAGAAATGATGGGTGCTGAAGCTGTTGTTGATGCAATAGTTAGAGCAATGTCTACTGATGATGCTAAATTATATTTTAATGCTATAATGAGAGATTATGGTATGAATGAAGTAGGTGGATATGATAGAAAAGGTAATAAAATTGATACTCCATCAGATAAAGATACTAAAAGAAGAAAAGTAGGAATTGGTAATGCTTTAGAAGAAAATAAAAATGTTATGTCTAATATAATGCAATATTGGGATAGAACAGATACTATGATAAATGATTTAAGAGAATTTATCTTAGCAGCAAAAGATGCTGGAGGAGAAGATTTAGTTAGAGAAATTGCTGATGCTCTAAAATTAATGACTAATTATGCTATGGGTGAGTATAAAAAATCAGCTAAATTAAAAGATATTAAAGAAACTATCAAACAAATGAGATCTATAAATGAGAAATCATACCCATTTGATAAATGTCTAGATGATAATGAAGGTAAATATGGTAAAAAGGGAGCTGCTAGAGTATGTGGTTCAATTAGAGCCGCATTTGGTGAAGGAATTGAAGAAGGTTTACCTAAAGGCTATTTCAAGAAAGAATTTGGAGTAGGTAAAAAAAAAAGTCTTAAAGAAGCAAGCGGTCCCGCAACAATAGAAGACACTGAAAAAGCTGCAAGAAAAGTCGTAGCAGCAATCAAGCTAGAACAACCTAAAGATAATATAAAAGTATCAAGAGGATTAGAAGAAGGTTCCTTTGATATAGATGTAAATGATCGTGCTTATGAAGGAGGATCATATACGGTAGATAGTGATGGAGACATAACATTGGTATCAATTAGAAAGCCAGGATTTGTTGGTAATTTAAATGACGCTCCAAGTACTATACAAGCAACTATGGATGATGTTTTAAATAATTCTCCATCTAAGTCAAGACCAGTATATAATCCAGAAAATAATGAATAAAGCTGATTTTAAAGAAAGAATTAGATTACTTGTAAAACAAGTATACTCAAATACAAAAGAAGCTGAAGCAGCTGCTGTTGAATATGATGAATTAACTAAATTTCCTGAGTTAAAAGCAGTTATTGTGGATTTATTAACTCATGAGTTTGATTCATTTTTAGCATCAATTGATTGGGTTGCACCTCGTCCTACTACATTTAGGATTAATTTAAGAAATGATGAAAACTTTTATCTTATTTGGATGCAAAGAAGTTGGATTGCACAAGTAGAAGGTAAAAAATATTATTTACTTAACTTACCAGAAGAAGAAAATTGTGTTCAACATATAGCTAGAATTTTAAG
>JAAETO010000001.1 GCA_024228275.1 Arcobacter sp. | reverse complement strand
TGGAATATTTATATAGCCAATTTTATTTAAATTCCGGGGACAGGATACTTAATTAACTAGTTGGTCAAATACATAAACTGTCCCCGGAACTTTCTAAAATAATGGATAAGACTATTGAGGGAATAGGTTTTGGTTCTTTAATTGGAGTAAGTGGAAAAATTGGTTCAATTATTACTAAACCAAATAGTGTTAAGAAAGGTAGTATTATAATTAAAAGTGATAAATTAGAAGAGAGAATGAATCTGATATCTCCAGATTATAAATCAACAGCAGAATCAATTACTGGTATTACTACAGCAGTTGTACCTAAATTAATAGAAGAAAATGAGGTAAAGGATACAAAAAATGAATAATTTTGGTTGGGTACTACTTCTTTTATTATTTTTAATTGTTATTCCCGTAGAATTATATTTCATATTTAAAAATGGAATAAAGAAAACTGATTTTACAAAAGAAAAGTTGATGAATTTTAGAATAGAGAATGGAGGAATAGCTTTAATACTTTTATTAACACATATATTTTTTGGAATTTATTTATATTTAAAGTATATTTAAAAGTATAGAATTCTAGAGACAGTTACAATGGCGTTAAGTTAAGCCTATATATCCCCCTTTTAATTGTATGCTACACCCTAGAGTTGAATCTCCACTTTTAAAGCTAAACATTTAAAATCTCTTAAAGAACAAAGTTCTTCGCTTGTTTCTTTCTTAATTGTAAGAAAGAAACAAAGAAACAAGCTACCAAGTTATCAAAGCTAAAGTCCCCTACAGTTTTAGAATAATTTTTTGCCTTGTGAAACTCATTCCTAAAAGGTAGGTTCACTACCTTTTATCCACTCAAACAGTCACAAGGCTTTTTCAAAAATTATTCTAAAACTTCCGGCTTTGATAAAGGCAGCGATTATGATGTTGTTGCTTTAAAGAATAGATTGATTTTTTATATATTATAACTTAAAGAAACAATAAAAACAAAATAAATTTGAAAATATTTTGATTTATAAAATCATACATAACATGATTAATTATTGTAAAAGGTA